>NZ_CAXBCK010000027.1:0-50504 GCF_963974425.1 uncultured Marixanthomonas sp. | reverse complement strand
AAGAATAACTGTGGGCAACAATGTATAACCGCAATTACGGCGGATTCGACTGCGTCCGAATCTGACCTCCTCCCGATAAACTGTACCGTTTAAAACTAGAGAATTGCTGTAAAACAAATAATTTATTTTAAATAAATTATTATTTGATCACACACCAAAACCAATTATCCAAGTTTTTGTTTTAATTTTTCCATATCCTCTCCCACCTTTTTCTCAAGAACACGTGCATAAATTTGTGTAGTCGCAATTTTGGTATGGCCTAAGAGTTTTGAGACCGTTTCAATAGGAACACCGTTAGAAAGTGTGATTGTAGTCGCAAACGTATGACGAGCCATATGGAATGTGAGGTTTTTCTTGATACCAACATGATTGGCTACTTCTTTCAAATAGACGTTCAACTTTTCATTAGTAATAATAGGTAAGAGTGATGAGGTTACAGCAGTCATCGGGTGGTTACTGTATTTCTCAATGATTTCTTCTGCTTTTCGAAGCAACGGCACCTTCACGGCTGATTTAGTTTTTTTCCGTTTGGTAGTTATCCAGTTTCCGCAGTCGATGCTTTTCATCACATTGTCTGCTGTGAGGTTCATAATATCAACGTAGCTGATACCAGTATAACAGCTGAACACGAATAAGTCTCGCACTCTGTCCAACCTGTCGCTGTTGAAATCATGGGACTCGAGGTTCTCGAGTTCGGTTTCAGAAAGAAACTCTCGATTAGTTTTCTCGTACTGCGGTTTCCACCGGGCAAATGGGTCGCGCTCGAGCCATTCCATATGATATGCCAACGTTACCATCTTCCGTAGTCGCTGGATGTGTTTCATAATGGTGTTCTGGCCCATTGCTCTTGGATGCCCAATTGGCCAAACATTAGCTAAATAATTCTCAAAATCAATCAAAAATTTATAGTCCATCTGTTTGAGGTAGATATCTGTGGTTTTCTTATGTTTCTGCAGAAACTTGTTTAGGTAGTTCTCAGTAACACCAAAATTTTTGATAGTGCCTTTTGTTAGGGTATTTTCTATTTTCTTGCTGTGATAGGCGATGAGGTCGAGTAGAGATTTTGATTTTTCATCATCCCCAATAAACCTTGCTTTGATGATTTTGGCTGTTATGAGCTCTTCCTTGTACGTCAAGTCTTGATATATTTGGAAAAGTTTGGTGTAGGTCTGGTCAAGGTAATTGTTCATCTGTTTTGTGGCAATACCAGTACCTTTGCTTCTATTTTTCTTTGCATCCCAAAACTTTATTGGCACACGCCTTTTTAAACTTATGTTCGCTCTTTTTTGGTTAACTGTAATTCGAGCATAAACTAGAGCTTCGTTGTTTGTAGCATTCTTTTGGTCTGCCCAAAAGAGAATTGAGAAGGTGTTTGTTGATCGCATAGTTGTCGTCTTTAAGATTATACAAATCGTCTTGACGAAAGTCAAATCAACTATGGCAAGTGTTTCAGTAATTTCTAAAAATCTGTCAGTTGAACTGACATCTTAAAAATTAACTGACGGTTAACTACTATATTGTAGCAAATCATATCATTTTAAATGTTGGTCTAAAAACCAGGAAACCACGCAAATCCTATGAGTTGCGTGGTTTTGATAAGGATTATAATCCTTAAAAGTGACCTTGCCAGGATTCAAACCTGGAACCTCCTGAGCCGTAATCAGGTGCGCTATTCAGTTGCGCCACAAGGCCATTATGTACTTGAAACAATGAAAAAAAATAAAATTCCATTTGTTTCGGGGTGCAAATATATTTCTTTTTACCTTTATAGACAAAGCACTTTCGTAAAAAATTACAATGGATATAGAAAAATACATTCGCGAGATACCAGACTTCCCAAAATTGGGAGTAAATTTTAAAGATATAACCCCTCTATTAGCTAGTGCAGACGCTACTTCCTTTTGTTTGGAACAGTTGTTAGCATTAACCGAAAATCAAAAAATTGACAAGGTGGTGGGAATTGAATCTCGCGGATTTTTATTTGGGACCTTGTTAGCAAAAGAATTAAAAGCTGGTTTTATACCCGTACGAAAAGCGGGTAAATTACCATACGATACTTTAAAACAGCCGTATGCACTGGAATACGGTATGGATGCTTTAGAGATTCACGAAGATGCGATACAAAAAGGAGATAAGGTGTTATTGCACGATGATATTTTGGCAACAGGAGGAACTGCTAGAGCAGCTTGCCAGTTAATAGAAAAATTAGGTGGTGAGATTGTGCAATGCAACTTTTTAATTGAATTGGAATTTTTAAAAGGAGCAGCTAAATTAAAATCGCATGAAGTACGATCATTACTTTGCTATTGATTAATCGCATTTTTTGTCACCCACAACTTATAGCCAAAAAGCGCCAACTGAAACTTGGAAGCCTTGGCAAGATCCACACCCTTTTTAGTAAAATTAGGTAGAATTTTTTTGTTCAATTTAGCTAATGCTTTAAAAAACTTCTTTTTCATAACTATATAAAAATAAAAAAACCTTCCTAAAAAAAGGAAGGTTTAAGAAACTTATAAGAGTTTCAATTACTGCTTGGTAGTTATTTCAACAACACCGTTTATCCCTTTACCGCCATATTTTTTAAGGGCTTTTTTACCTTTTAGAATGTTTATTTTTTCGATAGATTCTGGTGTTATTTTTTTTTCTTTAGCTTCTTTTGTTTCTTTTCCATCTACATAATAGATTGGATTATCTGCTTGATTGTTTGTTCCGGTACTAATAATTTCTATTCTTTCATTAGAAGGGTTTTTGCTTCTATATGCAAGCCTTGAAGAATCTCCAGTTCGTTCTCTTACTACTTTTAATCGCTTTTTCATCGATTGATTTCTTTCTTTCATGCGCTCTTCTTGCTCCTCCATGCGCTCTTTTTGCCTAACTTCTATTTCTTTACGGCGTTCTTGCATGCGTTTCTTCATTTGTTCCATTTCTTCATTTCTTTCCGAAATCATCTCATCACGTTGTGCCATCATTTTTTGTCGTTGCATTTTTTGTTCTTCTGTTAAAACCGTTCTTGAACTGATGGCTCCGTTTTCTGAAACAGTAAGCAAATAATCGCTTATGGGTTGATCGCTGCTTACACTGTAATTGTTATTATTGCCCCGGGAATCGCTAAATGCAATAGAAATTCCGGTTATTTCGCCTTTTGTATTGCGTTTCACATTTTTGTAGTTAAAACTGGCCTTGTCCTCAGCTTTCAGTTTTTGTTTATACGCTTCAAGCTCGGCATCGCTGGTGTTTTTAGTAATTATTATTTTAATGGGCTTTACTGAATCTTGCAAGACTGCGCCGTATCTTTTTTCTGAAGAAGAGCTCGTTTTAGTCTTTTTTTCTTCAGAAGAAATTGCTTCACTATTTAAAGCGCTTGCAACTGTATTGTTGTTCTGTATTTTGGAAACATTCTTTTCAATTTTCTGAATAACAGGGTCAGCAGGAGAATTTTCAACTTCAGCATATTGGACGGTTTCATTTACATTAAAACCCCATAGGAATAATGCCAAGAGTGGGACAATAGCTATTGATTTTAAATTGTTTACTTTTTTTGAATTGTTTTTGTTTAGCATGACGATTCGTTTTTTGATGAATGATTGATAAAAATTAGTAGTCAACGCTGGAATAGGATAAGTAGATGAGGCTCTTACCAGCGCAACTTGATATTCTTTTTTAGATGAAACTTGTGTGGCAGTTTCATTATCTGCAATAAATTCTAAATTTTCTTCTATGTTCTTTTTATATAACCATGCAAGGGGGTTGGCCCATTGAATAGCAGTAAGCAAATTTGCTATAAGAATGTCTATGGAATGCTTTTGATGTGCATGTACTTCTTCATGCTTAAGTATCATACTAAGTTCGTCTGCATGGTGTAAAGCAGGGTTGTAAATTATATAGTTGAAGAATGAAAAAGGCAATACTCTTTCCTCAGTCAGTATATATTTGTACCCACCTTTAGTAGTAGTGGGATGTTTTTGTAATAATAAATAAAGTGAATAGCATTGCTTACTGAACCGTATTAAAAATAGTGTGGTCATTAATATATATGCAATAAGTGCAATACCCCACCAATCTATTTGTTGAGATGCTGTTGCCAAATAAGCAGGAATTTCTTCAGAATATCCTGCTAAGTTTGTTTTAGGAGCGGGAATAGTAACTGTTTTGGTAAATTGAATAAATGGAAAAACAAAAGACAGAAGGAGTCCGCTCAAGAGAAATAGTCTATTGGTTGTAAAATGAGTATCACTTTTTAAAAGTGCTACGTATACAATTTGAAACAGCGAAAGTACTATTGCGGCCTTGCCTATATAAATAAGGAAATCCATATTATTTGTTTTCTATTAGCTCTAATATTTCTCGAAGCTCTGTGGCGCTTATTTTTTCTTCTTTAGCGAAAAAGGAAACCATGCTCTTATAACTGTTGTTGAAATATTTTTTAGTGGCAAGATTCATATAGCGTTCGGTGTATTCAGCTTTGCTAATAATAGGAAAGTATTGGTGTGTTTTACCATAGGCAGTGTATGATACAAACCCTTTTTCTTCCAGGTTCCGAACAATAGTTGATACAGTATTGTAATGATTTTTTCCAGGCAATAGCGTTATAATTTCTTTAACAAAGGCTTTTTCTAATTGCCAGAGTGCTTGCATTATTTCTTCTTCTTTATTTGTAAGTCGTTCCATAGGGGATAAATATAAAACTATTAATTTAGTTTTGAAACTATTTTTGTAGTTATATAACTGAATTTTTAGTTTATTATTGTGTTTTAGTTGCAAGTTTTTAGTTAAACACGGTTTTACATATTCATTCTAGCAGCCAGATATCAAATCGTATTTCGCATTTTGTATTTCGAAAATCGTACTTCATTTTAGTATCTTCGCAGTCTAAAATATCTTTTATGGGAGTTTCGATACTTTTTGTTTTTCTTGGTTTATTACTATTAGTTGTAGGAGGAGAATTTTTGGTGCGTTCTTCCGTGGCCTTATCCTTTAAACTGCGCTTGTCAAAAATGGTAATTGGTTTAACGGTGGTTTCTTTTGCTACATCGGCCCCAGAATTATTGGTAAGTATAGAGGCTGCTCTTAGTGGTTTTAGCGATATTTCTTTAGGAAATGTTATAGGTTCAAATATTGCAAACATTGGTTTGGTACTTGGTATAACGGCTTTTATTTCGCCTTTGGCTATAGATAAGGATTTTTATAAATTCAATTGGCCGGTGATGATGTTTCTTTCCATTGCACTATATTTTTTGTTGAAAAATGGAAATGGATTAAATAGAATGGAGGGGGGAGTCTTCCTTATATTATTAGGAGTATATCTCTACCTATTAATTAATAGAGCTAGAAAACAAAAGAAATCAAAACCAGTAGATGATGGAATTGATGAAGGACTTTCTAAAACTTCAAATTTCAAAATAATCATTTGGCTTGTATTAGGAGGTCTAGGTTTGTGGGGTGGAAGTGAATTATTGGTTACAGGTGCCGTGGATATGGCTACAGCATTAGGAGTGACAGAGCGTGTTATTGCTGTAACGATGATCGCTATTGGTACAAGTGTTCCTGAATTAGCAGCATCGGTAATTGCAGCAATAAAGAAAGAAAAAGCAATTTCATTAGGAAACTTAATAGGCTCAAACATCTTTAATATTGCTTCGGTATTAGGAATCACCGCAATTATCAAACCGATAACGGTACAAAGCCAAGAAGTGTTGACCAATGATATTTTCTGGATGTTAGGTTTTGCAGCTATTTTAATTCCATTAGCATTTCTTCCAAAGAAATTTGAGATAGGTAGATTTAAAGGATTGTTTATTCTTGCCGCTTATGTAATATTTATAAGTTTAGCTCTTCTTGAATAATAAAGTTGCTTAAAATTGAGTCGTTTGTATTTTAACCCCTATAATTTTAGGGGTTGTTAGTAATAAATCATCATTTATTAATAAGTTAACATTAAAAATTAGGGGGTATAAAAAAAATAAACCTATTTTTGTCCCATTCTAATTTTAAACAAAGTATATCTGTATGTCAACTTTACGATTTCACGCAATCAAAGAAACCTTTAACAGAAAACCTGTAGAAGTACAAGAACCTGAACGACGTTCCGCTATCTTCGGAAAAAACGTATTTAATGAGTCGGCTATGCGCCAATACTTGACAAAAACCTCTTACAATAGTGTAATGGATGCTATTGAAAATGGAAAGAAAATTGAGCGTAGTGTAGCAGATCACATTTCAACAGGAATGAAAGAATGGGCCATTTCAAAAGGAGCAACCCATTATACGCACTGGTTTCAGCCTTTAACAGGAGCAACTGCTGAAAAACACGATGCTTTTTTTGAAACTATCGATAATGGTCAGAGTATCGAGAAATTTGGTGGCGGACAGTTAGTACAACAAGAGCCAGATGCCTCTAGTTTTCCTCACGGGGGTATAAGAAATACCTTCGAAGCTCGTGGTTACACAGCATGGGATCCAACCTCGCCTGCTTTTTTATATGGAACCACATTATGTATTCCAACTGTTTTTGTTTCATATACAGGTGAAGCGTTAGACTATAAAACACCATTATTGCGTGCATTACAAACAGTGGATCAAGCAGCAACCGCTGTAGCAAAATATTTTGATAAAAATGTAACTAAAGTAAACCCAACACTTGGATGGGAGCAAGAGTATTTCCTTATTGATAAGGCATTAGCCCTTTCTCGCCCAGATATTATGCTTTCCGGTCGAACTTTATTAGGACATTCTTCACCAAAAGGACAGCAGTTAGACGACCACTATTTTGGCTCTATACCTATGCGTGTCCTTAATTATATGCGTGATTTGGAGACTGAATGTATGTTGTTGGGGATTCCCGTAAAAACAAGACATAATGAAGTAGCTCCCAATCAATTTGAATTAGCACCAATTTTTGAAGAAACCAATCTTGCTGTAGACCACAACTCCTTATTAATGGACTTAATGGATAAAATAGCAGACCGTCATAACTTTAAAGTATTATTTCATGAAAAGCCATTTGCAGGTGTAAATGGAAGTGGAAAGCACAACAACTGGTCATTGGCTACTAATACAGGGGTTAATTTACTAGGCCCTGGAAGTACACCAATGAAAAACCTTCAATTTTTAACCTTTTTCATTAATACTCTTAAAGCTGTAAATGATCACGAAGAATTGTTAAGAGCTTCAATTGCAGGAGCAAGTAATGATCACCGTTTAGGAGCTAACGAAGCACCGCCTGCTATTATTTCAGCATTTATTGGTTCACAATTGACTGATGTTTTAGATGAATTAGAAAAGGTAACCGACGGAAAACTATCTCCACAAGAAAAAACGGACCTTAAATTAAATGTGGTGGGTAAGATTCCTGAAATTTTAATGGACAATACAGATAGAAACCGTACTTCTCCTTTTGCCTTTACTGGTAATAAATTTGAGTTTCGTGCTGTAGGTTCTACTGCTAACTGTGCTAACCCAATGACAGTGCTTAACGCAATTGTTGCAAAGCAGTTGATTGACTTTAAGGAAAAAGTTGATAAGCTTATTAAGGGTGAAAAAATGAAGAAAGACGATGCTATCTTTAATGTATTGAGAGAATATATTAAGGATTCTAAACGCATTCGTTTTGAAGGTGATGGCTATGGAGAGGCTTGGGAAAAAGAAGCAAAGAAACGTGGTTTAAGTAATAATAAAACAACTCCAGAAGCTTTAAAAGCACGAATCTCTAAAGAATCCATCGCACTGTTTGAAGAGCTTAACATAATGAGTAAAGTTGAGGTTGAAGCTCGCTATGAAATTGAAATGGAAGAGTATGCAATGCGTATTCAAATTGAAGGAAGAGTTCTAGGCGATATTGCTAGAAACCATATAATCCCTACGGCTATTCAGTATCAAAATATATTGATAAGAAACGTTAGGGGCTTAAAGGAAATTTACGGAGACAACTTCAAAAAATTTGGGGGAGAACAACTAAACCTTATCGAAAAGATATCACATCATATTGAAAGTATTAATAAGGGAATCACAGAGATGATAGAGGAACGTAAAAAAGCAAACAAGATTGAAAATGCTGAAAAACGGGCCAAAGCATACTGTAATAAGGTAAAGCCTTATTTTGATGATATACGGTACCACTGTGACAAATTAGAGCTTTTAGTAGATGATGAGATTTGGCCACTAACTAAATATAGAGAGTTGCTCTTTACTAAATAAGATTTAATGCGTGTAAGTATAAGGTCGTTTAACGAAAGTTAAGCGACTTTTTTTTGCTTTTTCTTGTCCTGAAATAAGCTAAGATAACATCCGCTTATTCAGTAAAATTAAATTAGAATCTTTTTAGACACAACTTATTTAGAAATTTATTAAAATCACTAATGATATGTATTGTGGTATTTTTAAAACTCGAGCTATCTGTATAGTAAATGCCTCAGGATATTTTAAACCAGAGAAAAAAAACTCTTTTCAATATTTTAAAGAAAATGAGTGCGCTTGTAAAATGTAGGAAAATACTATTATTCTGCCTTTAATCAAGTCTATTAAGACTTTAATGGGTGGGGTCTTCTTACAACATTAATAAGTTTATATTTGTTTTTTTGTAAAATGACTCATTATTTTAATAATTTATATTCAATTAAATAAAACCTATTTGTTTCTTACAAAACAATTATTTTATTGCTTAATTAGAATGCTTGAAATAGTAGTTAGTAAATAATACTTACAAGGTAGTAATTATTTTTTTTAACAAAAACTTAACAAGTGCTTCCTACAAGTAAATTTTAGGTATTTCACCGTTTTTTTTATTTCATTCATCCTCAAAATTCAACTTTTTTAAATTATAAAATTGTTTTAAAACTCTTACAAATAGGGTCTGAAAGACCTCTTTGTAGGAAAATACATTTTTTTATTGGACATTTGAGCTGTAGTTAAAAAATAATGATCTGTTTTTTAAATACGCCCTCAAATTTAGAATAACAAACTTTCTCCTCAGACGCATGCCCAAAATGGATATCCTACAATCCATTTTAAAAAATCATAATATCCCCATTATGTAACGAATAAGTTTATTTTAATTTTTTAACCAAATATTTAATTAAATTTTAATTATGAAGAAAGTTATTTTAAGTGCAGCAGCACTTATGTGTGGGGCAATGATCTTTGCACAAGACAATGTAAGTAATGTAGATCAAAATGGAAACAATAACGGTTCTGCTGTTATTCAAACCGGAGGTAACAATGACAGTCAAGTGTTTTCCACTGGGGATGGAAATTCATCTGAAGTTACTCAAGATGGTACTATCCATAATTCTACTGTCAATCAAATTGGAGATGATAACTCAAGCAAAGTTACTTCTATTGGTAGAAACAACAACTCAAAAGTAGGTCAGGTAGATGAGCGCAACTCTAGTGTTGTAAAACAAGAAGGTGGTAACAATAATACCTCAAGAGTAAACCAAGGAATAATAAGTAGCAATGGCAACATAAGCAGAACAGGAAGGGATAATGAAAGCACCGTTGCTCAAGATGGTAACAGCAATAAATCTGTTGTAGAGCAATTTGATTCAAATGCACTTTTAGGAGAATTTAATAAATCTGCAGTTTCTCAAGTTGGGGATGCCAATGAAAGTAATGTAAAACAAACAGGAGATTTTAATGAGTCTGATGTACAGCAGCAAGGAGATAGAAACACAAGTAGTGTAAACTCTGATGGTTTGTATAATACATCTTCAGTAACGCAAAATGGCGATGACAATACTTCTAGTGCAGATCAAACTGGGATTGATAATAAATCTACAGTTTATCAAGGCCTTAGTGGTAATGACAGCGAAGTGTCACAAATAGGAAATGAGAACAATAGTAATGTGCAACAGTACAGAAATAATAATAATGCAAACATTACTCAAGATGGTTATGATAACAGAAGTAGAGTAAGACAGCGTTTAGGTGATGATAATGTCGCTACTGTATCTCAAGATGGAGACGATCATACTAGTGATGTTTTGCAATCTGGTACTTTAAACAACGCCGAAACCATTCAACAAGCTACAGACCATAATTCTAAAGTTACACAAACAGGAGACAGTAACAGGTCTCGTGTAAACCAGGGTGCGGGAACAATGGATGATGCTAATGTGTCTCAAATAGGAAATGGTAACGATAGCTATGTATTACAACGTGCATCTTACAACGTGGCAGACGTAGACCAAATTGGTAATGAAAATATAAGTCAATTGCGTCAGAGAATGGGTGACTCTAATATGGGTACTGTATTGCAAACAGGTGATGAAAACATTAGTAATCACAACCAAAATGGAAACTTAAATAATTTATCTGTAAACCAATCTGGGTTTAGTAACAGGTCTGTGGGAATCCAAACAGGTGATAGTAATAAAAATACAGTTTCTCAAACTGGTGATGATCACGAGTCAAGTGTAGATCAATTAGGAGATTTCAATGTTGCTAAACTTATACAGCGTGATGGTGACAGAAATAATTCTGATTTAATACAAACTGGTTCAAGAAACCATACCAATTCTGTTCAAGATGGATCAGACCATCAATCAGAAATTACTCAAACAGGTAATAGTAATGGAGCAAGCGTTTCTCAATATGGAAGTGCTAACGAAAGCGTTACAACACAAACAGGTGATTTTAATGGAAGTGCAGTAGCACAGTCTGGTACTTTGCATATGAGTACAGTTGAACAAACTGGAACTTATAACCAAAGCGGTGTAAAACAAAATGGAGGAGATGCTAATAGTAATACTGTTTCACAAAGCGGTAATTTCCACGAATCTCTTGTAGTTCAAACTGGAGATTTAAACGTAGGTAAATTAATACAGCGTAATGGTGATAGAAATAATTCTGAATTGACACAAACTGGTATAAGAAACCATACTAATTCAGTACAGAATGGATCAGATCACCAATCAGAGATTGCTCAAACTGGCTTTAGCAACGGTGCAAGTGTTTCACAATACGGAAATGTTAATAAAAGCACTACAACACAAACAGGAGATTTAAACGGAAGTGCAGTAGCACAGTCCGGAAGTTTTCAAAGGAGTACTGTTGAGCAATCAGGAGATGACAACCATAGTGATGTAAGACAAAACGGAGGAAGTTCTAATATGAGTAGCGTGTTGCAAGTTGGAGACGATAATGAATCTGATGTTGACCAAATAGGAAATGATAACGTTTTAAATTTCAGACAAAAAGGTTCTCGTAACACTTCAGATGTTGCACAAACAGGAGATGATAACCAAGGTGTATTACGTATTATAGGTAGTGAAAATATTACACACCTTCAGCAATTGGGTAGCCGTAATGATGCATCAGTAGATGTTGCAGGTGGTAACGGAAGTGATTTTAACAACGTGAGTATTGATCAAGTTGGTGATGATAACTATATGGTGACAGATGTTTTTGGAGATCTTAACGATGTGGATGTAAGACAATATGGTAACCGTAATAATAGCAATTTGATCAACGATCTTCATCCAGGTGATGGAATTATTATTAAGGGTGATGAAAACGTAGCAGAAGTAGTTCAAGCTGGTGATGATAACAATGGTTCTATTAAAACTACAGGAGATAACAACAGCGCAAAATCTGCATCTACCGGAGACTTTAATAATACCTCGATTGTGCAAGAAGGAGATACTAACCATGCGTATGCACGTCAAGTAGGTAATATGAACATTAGCACTATTAGCCAAACAGGAAATGGTAACGATGGTCTATTATTAGGTCAAACAGGTAATTCTAATTCAAGTGCAATGGATCAAACTGGAGATAATAACACTTCTATAGTGACACAAGATGGAGAATTTCATATAAGTACTGTAGCACAGGACGGAGTTTTAAACTCGAGTACTGTTTCACAAATGGGTAATGACAATAATAGTATGGTAAATCAACTAGGTAATAATAATATATCTACTGTAAACCAAGGAAACTAATTCGGTACCCTTTTACTGAAATATATATTCTTGAAAAAGGCGTCACACGACGCCTTTTTTCTTTTTTAAGTCATATAATAGCTTTAATATCCTAAGAACCTTAACAGTAATTAGTAGGAAACTATACCAACTATTTGCTTTTGAATATTTTTCAAAAAGCTATTTTTTACCACACAGATGTAGTTGTAAGTAGCATAATTAAATGGAGTAAAACCTTTGTTTTAGCGCATACCTAAAGAGAATTACAGTTTTTTTAAAGTTAAAATGTGCTGAGGATCAATGGTATATAGGTTTGTGCAACAGAATGTAGGATAGTGACCACATCATGATAATTTTAACATAATTTTAACATATTGAATTTTATGTCGTTTAAAGGTAGTTGAACGGTTTTTTTATATGTACGCCCTTTAGCAGTAATTCTTTTAACAGGAAAAATCCTACAAATCAATTTGTTAATTGCTACGTACGTGTTTACACTTAGTGGAGATTGTATTTTTTTTTGCAAATTTGAATTGTATTTCAAACGAGATTAGAAGTTTAAATACAACTCCTCACTTAAGTCCCCTAATCGCTAAGACATTATAGTATATTAATTTCTGTTTAGTAGAACAGTTGTTAATTTAAATTGATCAAGATAGTAGTCTTGTTCATATAGTAAAGTATCACATGTTGAGAGTCAATGTGTGTAGATTAAAACCAATATAAATCAATTAGTAACTAAATTTTTAAATTATGAAAAAAGTAATGTTAAGCGCAGCAGCGCTAATGATTGGAGCGATAGGTTTCGCTCAAGTAAGTGGAGCTCCTAAGGCAGTTGCAGTACCAGCACAAGCAGGTGCGGCAGCCGGTGCCAATACAGGTGAATCCATTCAAAATGGAAATGATAACCGTGTATGGGTTCGTCAAGCTGGAACAAGTCAATCTGTTTATACTAACCAAAACGATGGTGCTGGTACTGGTGGTAACTTAGCTCGTGTAAGACAAATGGGGGCTGTACAAGCTACTAGTGGTGTTGAAAATTTAGCAGAGGTGCTACAATCTGGTGATTTAAACCAATCTACTACTTTGCAAGAAGGAGATAGAAACAACGCAGTAACTCGCCAAGGTCAGAATGATAATAGTAGTGCGAGCAACATGGCTAGAATTCGTCAAGGAACGGGTCAAAATGCTGAAGATAACTTTGCAGCTATCGATCAAGATGGTGACGGTAACAGTGCTTGGACAAGACAAACGTTTGATAACAGTGATGCGTGGACTCGCCAAGTGGGTGACGGTAACAAATCAGAAATTGATCAAAATGCAGGGCCAAATGGAACAGATGGTCATTTAGCTGAAGCAGAGCAAGTTGGTGATGGCAACATGTCTATTATTAACCAAAGCGGAGCTGGTGCTAGAAATACAGCAAGAACATTCCAAGATGGTAATGGTAACTATGCTGAGCAAATGCAAACAACAGATGCAGTTATGGGTGGAACAGGTAACACGGCTATTATAGCACAAGGAAATGTTACAACTGGACATACTTTTAGCTCAATCTATAGTGATTTACTAACTGTTGATGACATAGAAAACGGATCTCAAAGTTTAGGTTCTTTTGGAGGACAAGCGTATCAAGACCAAAGTGGTAGCGATAACGACGCAGACATCCGTCAATTTGGAGATGATCCTGCAAACGCAAACTACGCAGAACAAAACCAGTCAGGTTCAGGTAACTCTGCTTTTGTAGTGCAAAACTTATACGGTACTCCTTCAGGAGCTGGAAACTATGCACGTCAGGACCAAGATGGGACTAATAGCGAAGCAGGTATTGGCCAAAATGGTTTTGATCATAAAGCATACCAAAGACAATCTGGTAATGACAACGTAGCGCTTTCAACTCAAAGAGGAGAAGACAACTTAGTGAATACATACCAAGATGGTGATGGTAACCGTGGTATGACAGCACAAAGAGGTCAAAATAACCAAATATTATTGGTGCAAAGAGGTGGTCATAGCTATAGCGTAACGCAAAACTTGCCAAACGGTTCTCCAGTAGGAATGCCTAATGGTGGTAACGTAGCTGATGTACTTCAATTAGGACCTAACGGTGACTTTGCTACAGATGGTATCCTTTGTGAGTTCCCAGATATGAATACTCCAGGTACTCCTAACATGCCAGGTGACTTTGACATCGATGATGTTTGTCCAGGTTGCTAAGCCTTTGGCATAGCAAGTGGGATTTAAACCTAGATAGTTTATAAAAAAGGAGGGCTCATTATTATGATGCCCTCCTTATTATAAAATTATAACGATTATTAAATAATTATTTAATATATTTATTATTATGAAAAAATTAACAAGTACTTTTATTATTATGTTGTTTGTGAGCGCGATATCGTTTTCGCAAACGTATAAGAATGAAAAAACAGAAAGTCAGAAAACTGGAGAAGAGCAAATGGCAACTCCAGAAATCTTTAAATCCTTGGGGATTGACAATAGCGTTAACCCTAGAAATGCTGCATTAACCGACAATTCGGTTTTTATAAGGCAAGTTGGGGAAGGCAATCGCGCTGCTATAAGCGCTGCTACAAATGCCAGTGAGATTAATCTAACACAAAACGGTTTTCAAAATGGAGTCGATTTAGATTACACCGCTAATACGGTTGTAGCAGATTTACGCCAAAACGGAAATTATAACTTTATAAAAGATTATGTATACGATCCTACGGTAGATGCCTCATTAGAATTAACACAAGATGGTGACGGGAGTTATTTTGAACGCTTTGGTACTAATGAAATAACAAAATCATTGAAGTTTAGGCAAACCGGAAATTCCCCCGATATTATTGTCAGAAGCTTTCAATAAACAATAGATTTTGAAATTAAATACCTTTTTTATAATTACATTTTTTCTATTTGGCTTTATACCTACAGCATCCCTTCATGCTCAATTTTATAATAAAGAAGTAAAAGCTGAGATTTTTGTTGAAAAATCTAGTGAATTTACAACCTTCAAGGCATCGGCAGAAAATCTAACTCCTTCAGATTATCCGTTGCAATATGATTTTATGGTTTTTAAAACCGATGCTAATGGCAATACCACAAAAAGTAGTCAAGCAAACGATTTTTTTATAAAAGGCAACGATAAAATACTGCTTGCCCAAGTAAACATAAATTATAATGATGACGGTAAAATAATCATTGCGTTGCTAATCTTCGATAAGGATGGCAAACCCATTGGTAAAGACCGAATAGTTCTAAAAGATGGCGGTAAATCTGAATTAGATTCTGCACGCGAACAAAAGATTGCTACATCACAAGATCAGGCCAAACCACAAGATGGCTTTGTAATAAATGGATTGGTTATAGAAAATACTTTAACAAAAGCCGGTAGGGACTTTTATAGATATTTTTACTCTGAATATTTTAATAGGGGAATCATATCTGCTAAAAATATTACCATTGATGAAGCACCAGGACGAGGTCGTACCACAAGAGTTAGTGTTAAAGTTGGTGATGATTTAGTATGGCAATTTTTCTCCCAGCCTAGAAAAGAATTTTTAAAGGAAATGGCAAGTACTGCATTAAATCGTTCAATTGCTTATTTGCAAAGACTTCAACAACAAAAACAGCAAATTACTAGATATTGATATTATGAAATACCCAATCTATTTATTACTTATGTTTTTTACTTGTGCTTTAAGTGCACAGCAATTAACCTACGAACCTATAAACCCTGCATTTGGAGGCGAAACATTTAACTATCAGTGGATGTTAAGCTCTGCCAGTGCTCAAAATGGGTTTACGGCACCTTCAAATGCCAGCGCAGATCAGTCAGATTTGGATCGATTTGGAGAATCATTGAATAGCCAGATTTTAAGCCAAATATCAAGAAGTTTATTGCAGCAACAACTTGAAGGTATTGGCGACCTTACCCAACCTGGTACTTTTTCTTTTGGTACCCTCGCTATCGAAGTGTTTGAATCTGGAGAGGGATTAGTAATAAATATACTCGACACTTCCAACGGAGAGCAAACTCAAGTAATAGTTCCTAATTAACCAAATATACATATGTTTAAAAAAATTACATTGGTTTGTATAGCCTGTATTGCTTTGAGTTCTTGCAGTACTTACTTTAACCAACCTTTACAACAAACACCATCAAGAGTTGGTGAATTCTCAAAATCTACACAAACTTTATTAGACCTTCCAGAAGCCGCTGATCCTGTTGAAGTTGCTGTGTATAATTTTAGTGACCAAACTGGACAATATAAGCCCGTTGAAAATGGGAGTACTTTTAGTACTGCCGTAACTCAAGGAGCAACCACAATATTGATAAAAGCATTGGAAGACTCTGGTTGGTTTATCCCAATTGAACGAGAAAACCTAAGCAACCTATCCACTGAACGGAGCATTATAAGGAACACCAAGCAGGAATACATTAAAAATCTAAATCCAAATGAACCACCATTACCACCTTTGTTATATGCAGGACTTTTATTAGAAGGTGGAATCGTTTCGTACGATACTAATATAGTTACCGGTGGTATAGGGGCTCGATATTTTGGCATTGGCGGATCATCAAGGTATAGACAAGACCGAATCACCATATACTTACGTGCGGTTTCCACTAGTAATGGGGAAATTTTAAAAACCGTATATGTTTCAAAAACAATATTGTCACAATCGTTGGATGCAAGTTATTTTCGTTTTGTAAAATTTCAGCGCCTGTTAGAGGCTGAAACTGGGATCACACGTAATGAACCATTACAAATAGCCGTTAAAGATGCAGTTGAGAAGGCTGTACATGATTTAATTGTTGAAGGGATAAAAGAACGCTTTTGGTCAACAAAAGAGGGTGCTGAAACCAATAAACAATTAGTTGAAAATTATACCAAAGAAAAAGAAGAAGAAGAGTCTATTGAGCTGTATAATAGAGTTTTCAAAAAACGAACAGCCAGAAGTAGCTTAAGTTTGTCGGGAGGAATTTCATTAATCGATGCTGATTACGCAAAAAGGAATGCAGGTTTCTTAACTCGTTTAGAATATCAAGGAAATATTACCGAAAATCTAGGGTATGGTTTGTCTACTTCTTTTATGCAATTAGATAGTGGTGAGCAATTTTCAGATACCTTTAGTGACCTGAATTTAAGCGCTTACTTTAACATATTGCCTGATGACGATTTATCTCCATACATTTATGCCGGAGCGGGTGGAGTTTTTAACGTTAGTGGTGCATCAAATAAAGAAAAAGATACCTTTTTTAAAATGCATTATGGAGCCGGACTAAAATATTACCTTTCACAAAGAATAGGTTTAAAGCTTTTTGCAGAGCATAACCTAGTGTTCAGTGATGAGCTGGACCATACGATAAATGGAAAAAGAAACGATTTTTATTATAACTTCGGTCTTGGCCTTGATTATTATTTTGATTTTTAGAAGAACGTAAACACAAAGCAACCTAGAAGATGAAAACTAAATACTATTATATCTATTGCCTGTTATTATTTGTTGCACTATATAGTTGTAATGAAGATACCTTGGAAATTGAACGAAAAGGATCGATAATAGGGACCGTATTAGATAAAGAAACCGGTGACCCCTTGGAGAACGTACAGGTATCTACAAATCCTGCCTCTTCAACGGCAATAACAGATGAAGACGGGAATTTTTCCATTTTAGACATTTTAATAGATGATTATTCAGTACAGGCAGAATTAGAAGGATACAGGACTGGTTTTGAACCAGTAAATGTAGTAGAGGGTGGTGTTTCTGAAGTAGTAGTCAACCTTGAACTAAGCGATGCAGATAATCTACCGCCTACACAACCAGAATTGGTTTTTCCTGAAGATGGTGCCGAAGAGGTTGAGCTTGAAGTGCAATTTACTTGGGAAGCCTCAGACCCTGAAAACGACGATATATTTTATACCTTAAAACTCCGTAATGGGGCTACTAGTGAAATGCAAGAATTTGAGGTAGAAAAAGATACATTTTTCACTGTTGACAACCTTCAATTAGCAACTAATTATTTTTGGCAAGTATCTGCTAAAGATGAGGATAGTGATCCTGTAGAGTCCGCTATTAGTGAATTTAGAACATTGACAACACCTAATAATCCTTACTTTTTTGTGAAAAAAGAAAATAACAATAATGTTATTTATTCAGGGAATTCAGATAGTGATACCATAACAAATACCGTAGATCAAAACCTATTTAAGCTTACTAGTGAAAACGCTAACAGTTTTAAGCCTAAAAAAAATAATACATTACAGAAATTGGCATTTTTACGTACTGTTGGTGGAGACGCACATTTATTTACTATGAATTTAGATGGTACGGATGTTAATCAAATAACATCTAATGTACCCGTGGCAGGTTTCAGACAAGAACAAATTTCATACACGTGGTCTAATGATGGTGCTTTTTTATACTACCCCTATTTTGATAAGTTATACAGAATAAATAATGATGGTAGTAACCGTACCTTAGTGTACCAGACTACAGATGGTTCTTTAATTTCTGAAATTGAAATTCCTGAATTTGATACTGATCTGCTATTACTTAAAACAAATGATAACCAGGGGTATAATGTGCGTATTTACACTTATCGATTGTCAACAGAAGCTGAAGAAACAGTTGTGCTTGAAAATGTTGAAGGTGCTGCAGGAGCTATAGATATTACAGCAGATGGAGATTTAATATTATATTCAAAGGACACTTCAAATTCAGAAAATCAGGTTTATCGGCAGTTTGAGGCAAGGATGTTCTTGTACGATGTGGCTTCATCTGGACCTGCAACAACAATCGATACCGACGTTGTTTCTGGAGAGAATGAATTGCAATGTCAATTTTCACCTAGTGAAGGAGGTGTAATCTTTACAAGAGTGGCTAGTAATTTTAGCGCTAAGCCAAAAATATTCTCATTAATATTTGGTGGAGATATAGATGATGATGAACTTTTTACCGAAGCCTCCATGCCCAATTGGGAATAAAGTTATAAATAAATCAATTTAATTAAAAAAGCGTCCTGTATTTCCGGGACGTTTTTTATTACTTATTTTTGCAGTTGAAAATATATTGCTATGAGTGAAGAAGTTTCAAAAAGATATGCAAAACGAGGTGTTTCAGCTTCAAAAGAAGATGTACACAAGGCTATTAAAAATGTGGACAAGGGATTATTTCCTAGTGCTTTTTGTAAAATAGTGCCAGATTACCTTACAGGAGATGATGATTACTGTCTGGTTATGCATGCAGATGGGGCTGGAACAAAATCTTCTTTAGCATATATGTATTGGAAAGAAACTGGAGATGTATCTGTATGGAAAGGGATTGCTCAAGATGCGTTAATTATGAACTTGGACGACCTTCTTTGTGTGGGGGCCACCGATAATATTATGCTCTCTTCTACTATTGGGCGAAATAAAAATATGATTTCGGGTGATGTGATTTCAGCAATTATTAATGGCACGGAAGAACTTATCTCAGATCTTAAAAAACATGGTGTTTCCATCCACTCTACGGGTGGTGAAACGGCAGATGTTGGTGATCTGGTTCGTACTATTATTGTTGATTCTACGGTAACTGCAAGAATAAAACGTAGTAATGTTATTGACAATGCAAATATTAAATCTGGTGATGTTATTGTTGGTTTGGAATCTTTCGGTCAGGCTACTTATGAAACTGAATATAATGGCGGTATGGGAAGCAATGGATTGACATCTGCAAGACACGATGTGTTCCATAACTATTTAGCAAAGAAATATCCAGAAAGTTTTGATGCTTCAGTACCAGAAGATTTGGTGTATTCTGGTTCAAAAAAATTGACCGATCCAATAGCCGAAACCTCTCTAGATGCAGGTAAATTAGTATTGTCTCCAACCCGCACATATGCTCCTGTTATTAAACAAATACTATCACAATATACCAATGAACAAATTCATGGGATGGTACATTGTAGCGGTGGAGCACAGACTAAAATTTTACATTTTATAGAAAATCTTCATATTATAAAAGACAATTTATTTGAAGTACCACCTCTATTTAAACTTATACAACAAGAAAGTAAGACGGATTGGAAAGAAATGTATCAAGTTTTTAATATGGGTCACCGTATGGAGCTATATGTTCCAAAAGAAATAGCTTCAGATATAATTAAAATTTCTAAATCTTTTAATATTGACGCACAGATTATTGGGCGTGTAGAAGCTTCAGAAGAAAAGAAATTGACAATAAACACATCTCAAGGTAGTTTTACGTATAAGTAAAAAATTACTTAATATTTTTTTGATGATGCGATTTGCAATTATTTTATTGTTAATGCTACCTATAGTTGGGTTGGCACAAGAGGATAGCGAAAGGGGATACGTTTTTATGGTTAACACACTCCATACTGCAAATCCAGTATATTTTCATACTCCAGTTCCTCAAGAAGAGAAAAGAGATCCTGTTTTAGCTGTTAATAGTTTGCAAAGTAAAAGGCCTGTTTTTTTTCGAGTTCCTTTAAAACCTAAGCCTATTAAAAGAAGTAGTGTGTACGGTTTTGTGAAACCTACTTTGTGGGGCTCATATAATAGAATTGGTGTTAATGTTAGTGAAGTAGCTTTTGTAAATTGGAATGCTGGTGGTGTGAGTTCTGTTTCAGGTTTACTGAATGTAGATTTAAAGCGAACCTACAAAACCAAAAACACGCGTTGGAAGAATGAGCTATTTGCCAAATACGGTATCAATAAACAAAAGGAATTGGGGGTGCGAAAAACAGAAGACATCATAGAGTTAAATAGCTCTTATGGATATCGAAAAGATACCTTAACCAATTTATATTATACTGCAAAGCTACGTTTTGCAACTCAATTTTCTAATGGATATGAGTATCCAGACACCTCAAACGAAATTTCCACGGTTTTCTCTCCCGCCTATCTTTTCTTGGGGATCGGAACAGAGTACGGTGCTAATGATGGTAACCTGTCTGTTTACCTCTCTCCATTGACAGTAAAATCTACAATAGTTTTAGATCAAGAATTGGCAAATAATGGTGCTTTTGGTGTTACTCCGGCAGTTTTAAATGATCAAGGTGATGTAATAGAAGAAGGTAAAAATTTGCTTACCCAGATGGGTATTTTGATTACCAGTGAATATAAAGCTGAAATATTTAAAAACGTCAGTCTTTCAAATAGAGTGACCTTATATACTGATTACTTAGACGATTTTGGTAACATAGACATTGATTTGCAAACAGAGTTTAACTTTCAAGTAAATCATTTTATAGTTGCTAATATTGGCTCTCATTTCAAATATGATAATGATGTAAAAATGACAGTGGAGAATGAAGAAGGAGAGCTAATCGAACAGGGGCCTATTGCACAATGGAAACAGCAATTGGGAATCGGTATAATAGTCGAGTTATAATTTTAATCTATTAAAAACCTAATTAAAGGTTTTTTCGTAGATTAAATAAGTTTAACTAACTTTTAACCACTCAAAACCAAATTATGATTTCTCATTACTTGCCTAGCAAGTACGTCAAGCTAACTATTGTTGCTGTGATGCTACTTGTAATAAACATCCTTGTTGTTCAATATTTTGAAATTGATGAAAGCCGAATTTTACGAGTAGCTTCAGTATTCTCCTTGCTTTTGTTTTTCTTTTATTACAAATCTTATTCAGAAAAATTAATCCTTTTTTGCACTTGTACTATTTACAATCAGGGATATCATGATTTTAGATTATGAAAATGTTTTTTTTAAAACTGTTTCTTTTATCTTAACAATTGTTGCATACTCTTCCATTTTATTACTAACTATTAAAAGACTTAAAATTTCAAAATCTACTCCAATAATAATATTGTTAGTTACTATACTTATTTTTTTAAATGCTTTTAATGTGTACTACCTTTCTGATATTATAAAAAGCGGTTTGGATAACCAATTGCAGTTCGTCTTGTTTTTTATTCAAGGTGGGGTGTTAATATTGCTAGGTTTTGCTGCTTTTATGTATAATGAACGTTTCCAAGGTAAAACACCTTTAATATACCTATATATGGTATTGTGTTTTGTGCTATCAGATTGTTTTGGTTTAGGGGCTTATTTTTATGAGGCACAATTGGCTTATTTCCCCGAACGCGTTTTCTATCTTTTAGCCCTTGTTTTCTTGGTCAATTTTGCACTAAACACAAAAACACAAAAAGAAGAGGGGATTTTACTTACCGAAAAAGAATACATTCTCTAAATTTTTAATGTAATCAACAAAACCATATATTGTTCTTGATGTATTTGTGTTAAAAAAAATATTTCTTTGATTTCTATACAAAAGAAATATTCTTCAAATTATCGTAAATTTGTATTCTCTTGCTCCAACGGCAGGTTATTATAAAAAACAATATGTTAGAGAAACTTCAAATAGTAAAACAACGATTTGATGAGGTAAGTGACCTTATTATTCAACCAGATATAATCAGCGATCAAAAAAGATATATTCAGCTAAATAAGGAATATAAAGATCTTAGATTGTTGATGGATAAACGAGAACGGTATCTTACCCTTACTAATCGTATTGAAGAAGCCGAAGAAATTATAAAAGAAAGCGGCGATGATGAAATGATTGAGATGGGTAAAATGCAGCTGGAAGAAGCTCAAGAGGAATTACCAAAATTAGATGAAGAAATTAAATTTCTTTTAATTCCTAAAGATCCAGAAGACTCTAAAAATGCCGTTATGGAAATTAGAGCCGGTACAGGTGGTGATGAAGCAAGTATTTTTGCAGGAGACTTATACCGCATGTACACTAAATATTGCGAAAGCAAAGGCTGGAAAGTAAATACTGTCGATTACAGCGAAGGTACTAGTGGTGGTTTTAAAGAAATTCAAATGGAAATTGAAGGTGATGATGTTTATGGAATCTTGAAGTTTGAAGCAGGCGTACACCGAGTACAACGAGTACCACAAACCGAAACACAAGGACGAGTGCATACCAGTGCTGCAACAGTTATGGTATTTCCTGAAGCAGAAGAATTTGATGTGGAAATTGATCCTAAAGATGTTCGTATTGATTATTTCTGTTCTTCTGGACCTGGTGGCCAATCTGTAAACACAACTTATTCTGCAGTACGTTTAACGCACGAACCAACTGGTTTAGTAGCGCAATGTCAAGACCAGAAGTCTCAGCATAAAAACAAAGAAAAAGCATTTAAAGTACTTCGTTCTAGATTATATGATATGGAGTTGGCGAAGAAACAGGCCGAAGATGCAGCAAAAAGAGGCTCCATGGTAACTAGTGGTGACCGTAGTGCTAAAATTAGAACCTATAATTATTCACAAGGACGTGTTACTGATCACCGCATTAACTTAACATTATACGATTTAAGTAATATTATTGATGGAGATATCCAGAAAATAATAGACGAACTACAAATGGTGAGCAATACAGAAAAACTGAAAGAAGCGGGAGAAACCTTTTAGTATTTTTTTAATTAAATAGATTTATTTTTCTCTCCCTTTGGGAGAGATGCCGAAGGCAGAGAGGTCATGACAACACAGCAGCTAATTTCAGAAATATACAAGAAAAAGTCATTTTTATGCATCGGGTTGGATGTCGATTTAAATAAAATCCCAAAGCATTTATTAAAGGAAGAAGATCCTATTTTTTCTTTCAATAAAGCTATTATTGATGCTACCCATCACTTGGCGGTTGCCTATAAGCCAAATACAGCTTTTTATGAAGCCTACGGAATTAAGGGGTGGAAGTCGCTCCAAAAAACTATAGAGTATTTAAATAACAACCACCCAGAAATCTTTACCATTGCCGATGCTAAGCGAGGTGATATAGGGAATACCTCTTCCATGTATGCTCATGCTTTTTTCAATGATTTAGGTTTCGACTCGCTAACGGTGGCTCCTTATATGGGGAAAGATTCAGTAGAACCCTTTTTAGCTTTTGAAGACAAGCACACGGTATTATTGGCTTTGACCTCTAACGAAGGAGCTTTCGACTTTCAAACAAAGAAGATAGATTCTGAAGAAGTGTATAAAACCGTTTTAAAGACCTCAAAAGGCTGGAAAAACTCGCAAAACTTAATGTACGTGGTTGGAGCAACCAAAGCAGAGTATTTTTCAGAAATACGAAACATAGTTCCAGACAGCTTTCTGTTAGTGCCGGGAGTCGGTGCACAAGGAGGTAGTTTGACCGAAGTCTGTAAATATGGAATGAATAAAAATATAGGGCTGTTAATTAATTCTTCTAGAGGTATTTTGTATGCTTCAAATAATTCAGATTTTGCTGAAGCTGCTCAAGCTGAAGCTGAAAAGTTACAACTGCAGATGCAAAAGCTAATGCATGCAGTTTAAGGACCAAATAGGAAATATCATTTCACTGCCCATAACTCCTAAGAGGATTGTTTCTTTAGTGCCTTCTCAAACTGAATTATTGATAGATTTAGGTTTAAAAGAAAACCTAGTTGGAATCACCAAATTTTGTGTACACCCTAAAAATTTAAGGAAAGAAATAAAAGTAGTAGGAGGTACTAAAAGCTTACATTTTGATAAAGTGGAAGCAGTTAAGCCAGATTTAATAATTTGCAATAAAGAAGAAAACACTAAAGAAATGGTAGTTGAACTTCAGAAAATTGCACCAGTTTGGGTAAGTGATATTTTTTCTATAGATGATAGTTTAGAAATGATTAAAAGAATAGGTTCAATGTGTGGTGTGGAAGATATTGCGACATCTATTTGTTCAAAAATCATTTCTGAAAAAGAAGATTTTTTAAATTTCGTAAAAGATAAACCTACTAAAAAAGTAGTCTATGTCATTTGGAAAAAACCTCTAATGATAGCAGGTAAAAATACCTTTATTAATGAATTGTTAGTGCTCAACAATTTTGAAAATAGTTACGAAGACGAATCCTCACGATACCCAGAAGTGAAAAAAGACTTTTTAAAACAAGCTGATGAAATTTTATTGTCAACAGAGCCTTTTCCTTTTAAAGAAAAAGATGCTATAGCTTTGAGTAAAGAGCTAGATAAAAAAGTTTCGATAGTAGATGGGGAGTATTTTAGCTGGTATGGGTCAAGACTTATAGAAGCCTTTTCATACTTTAAAAGCCTACACTCTTAAGTTTATTTCTCTGCGTATTGATATCGAAGTGATTTTATTTGTTCAAAAACCGCTTCGGCTTTATCATGAATATAATCGCTTTTTTCTTTATCCTTTAATGCGATTTCATAAGATTTTCGCATTAAAAATTTATATCGTTTTTTTAACTTATCGAGCTTCGTTTCTCTTTTAAACCAATTCATCATAACTGCTATCTTTCATGTTATACAAAAGTAGTTGTGATAATAAAAAAGTGCTGTTAGTGTTAGGTTAATTCTATCACAATTGTTTATTGTATAGATAATAAAGGCGTTAATACCTTAACAGATGTTAATCTTGGAGGGCAAAAACTTGTCTTAGTAATGTAGTTGTTCTAGATTGGACAGAGTTCCTGATTTCCTTTTCTTCAACTCCAATCATAGTATAAACACCTTTTAAAGCTTCGTTTGTTACATAGTCGGTAAGGTCTGGGTTTACTTTGTTTACAAAAGGGACGGAATTGTATTTTGTAATGATATTTGTCCAAATTCTATCAGCACCGACTTTTGAAAATGAGTTTTTAATTACAGGATTAAATTTAGCATATAATTTAGAATTCGTTCTGTTTTCTAGATAACTAGTAGCGGCATTGTCTGAACCTAACAGAATGTTTTTTGCATCATTAAAAGTAATTTCTTTTACTGCGTTTACGAAAATTGGTGTAGCCTCTTTAACAGCATCTTCAGCTGCCCGGTTCATCGCTTTTAGTCCTTCATCGGCTAAGCTTCCTAGTCCGATATCTCGTAAGGTTCGATCCACTTTTTGAAGCTCTTCTGGAAGTAGAATCTTTACTAATTGATTTTTATAAAAACCATTCTCTTTAGTTAATTTGGTAACTTGTTTATCAATACCAAAGTCTAGGGCTTGACGCAATCCATTAGCAATCATAGTGGGATCAGTACCCATTTGACCAGTAGGCAGCGTGTTGACGACGTTTTGAAGTTCGGCGCAAGAAACCAACATAAATATTGAACAAAACAAAGCTATTTTCTTATAAAGCATAGGAGCGTGATTTTTATTTAAAGTAAAGATATAAAAAAGCCCTTCAATCCTGATATAAATCGGGAGAAGGGCTTTAAAAAGTGATTAATTAAAATTATTTAATCACTTTAACTGTTTTAGAAGCACCATCTATAGTTACTTGTACTAAGTAAGCACCAGAAGAAAGAGCGCTCATATCAATACTTGGAGAAATAGCATCCGGTTGAGCCGTAAGTACTGTTTTACCAAGAACATCATATACAGTTACATTGTTTACTGCAGCAGCAGACTCAATGTTTAGTACATCTTTAACTGGGTTAGGGTATACGCTAAATACATCTGCAGCGAAATCGCTTGTACTTAATACGCCAACTCCAGCAGTTACATTATCCACATAGAATAATGAAAATTCACTTGGCGCAAAAAAGTCAATACCACCTAAGTAAGGTGCTGTTGGTTCATTAAATTCTGTTCCTGCTGGTATGGCTTCGGCGCCGTCAACAAATAATTGATACTCTCTATCATCAAGGTCAAAAATAATTTCTACCTCAAACCAAGCATCGTGAGGAAAAGACCAAGTAAAAGTAGCATCAGCTGTTTGTCCCTGTCCTGGAGTTGCGTTGTCTGGGTTAAAGTAGTGATCTGTTAATAAAAAACTATTAGCATTAGTTTGATCTGGCGTTATCTCCCCTTGAATATTAAAAAAGCCTTCTTGACCTGTAGGTATGTACATTTGCCATTTTAAAGTGTAAATTCCAGAATTGGGTTGAGACTGCACCAGATATAATTGATCTTGTGGTCCTCCACCTGATTGACCAGGGCCTATAACCACAGATTGAAATCCTGAAACAGCTTGGTCAAAAGTTACTTGACCTTCTTCAGCGCCACCTTCTTCACCAGACCACGTTCTCCAATCATCAGATTGTGGCGAAATATCTCCTATGGTGTAAGAATCGATATCATCGAATTGTTCAATTTGTGCAGTGCCTGTAAAAGCAAATGCGCACAATGCAAAACCTAATAAGTAAATTTTTTTCATAATGTTAAAATTTTAGTTGTTTTAAAGTTTATTTATGATAGTAGCAATATACAAAAATATTATAATTATTACTAATTTACTAAATTTTTCTTTTTTTGTTACCTATCTTATGAAAGCCTTTTATTGTTGGCTTTTTCGTAAATTTGTACTTTAAAAAAAAATACGAAAGCTATTTATGAAACAAGCAAAACCCTATATTCCAAAAAATAAAGTACGAATTGTAACCGCCGCCTCGCTTTTTGATGGTCACGATGCCGCAATAAATATCATGCGACGTATCATTCAGTCAACCGGAGTTGAGGTTATCCATTTAGGGCACGATCGCAGTGTTGAAGAGGTAGTGAATACTGCGATACAAGAAGATGCAAATGCAATAGCAATGACGTCCTATCAAGGGGGGCACAATGAGTATTTTAAATATATGTATGATCTGCTCAAGGAAAAAGGTGCAGAGCATATTAAAATTTTTGGTGGTGGAGGTGGAGTAATTCTTCCCGAAGAAATTGAAGAATTACAAAACTACGGCATTACTCGTATTTATGCGCCAGATGATGGTAGGGAACTTGGTTTGCAAGGAATGATTAACGATTTGGTTGAAACATCCGACTTTCCTATTGGTGAAAACTTAAATGGAGAAGAAGCAAAGCTTTCAGAAAAAAATGATAACGCTATTGCTCGTGTTATTTCAGCAGCTGAAAACTTCCCAGAAGTTGCCAAAAAGACCTTAGATTCCATTCATAAAAAGAATGAAAAAAGTACGATCCCTGTTTTGGGAATCACAGGTACAGGAGGTTCAGGTAAATCGTCACTAGTTGACGAATTAGTTCGCCGTTTTTTAATCGACTTTCCAGAAAAAACAATTGGGATTATTTCCGTAGATCCTTCAAAACGGAAAACAGGCGGAGCTTTATTGGGCGATCGTATTAGAATGAACGCTATAAACTCACCGCGTGTATATATGCGTAGTTTGGCTACGCGTCAAAGTAATTTGGCACTTTCTAAACATGTTGCTGAGGCGGTTCAAGTTTTAAAGGCTGCCGAATACGACCTTATTATTTTAGAAACTTCGGGTATTGGTCAAAGTGATACCGAAATTTTAGATCACAGTGATGTTTCTCTTTATGTAATGACGCCAGAATTTGGCGCTGCAACGCAATTGGAGAAAATCGATATGTTAGATTTTGCCGACTTAGTTTCTATCAATAAATTTGATAAACGAGGTGCTAAAGATGCGCTTCGAGATGTGAAAAAACAATATATGCGTAACCACCAACTGTGGGATACCGCAAAAGAAGATTTACCGGTTTTTGGGACTATCGCTTCTCAGTTTAACGATCCAGGGATGAACAAGCTTTACAAATCCATTATGGATGAGATTGCTTCTAAAACAAAAGCCGATTTAAATAGTAACTATGAAATTTCAGATGAAATGTCTGAAAAGATTTTCGTAATTCCACCGGCAAGAACGCGTTATCTTTCTGAAATATCTGAAAATAACAGAGCTTACGACAAAAAAGCTTCCGAACAGGCCGAAGTAGCTCAAAAACTGTATGGTTTTTTTAAAACTATAGAAACCATTTCTGGTGCTACGCCTACATTAGATAAATCTGGAATTGATTCTGGAGCACTTAATGTTTCCGAAGAAAATGAAGATTTAGTTAAACTATTGGTAGCAGAGTTTGATAAAGAAAAATTGAATTTAGATCCTTACAATTGGGAAGTTATTACCAGTTGGGACGAAAAAGTAAATCGCTATCAAGAACCGGTTTATAAATTTAAAGTTCGTGACAAAGAAATTAGTATCGATACACATACCGAATCATTGTCGCATACTCAAATTCCAAAAGTCTCATTGCCTAAATACCAAGCTTGGGGCGATATATTAAAATGGGTGTTACAAGAAAATGTGCCAGGGGAGTTTCCATATACCTCAGGCTTATATCCATTTAAACGTACAGGAGAAGATCCTGCTCGAATGTTTGCCGGAGAAGGTGGCCCAGAGCGAACCAACCGCCGTTTTCACTATGTAAGTATGGGGTTGCCTGCTAAGCGGCTTTCTACTGCTTTTGATAGTGTAACGTTGTATGGTAACGATCCCAATCACCGTCCCGATATCTATGGGAAAATTGGAAATGCAGGTGTATCTATTTGCTGTTTGGATGATGCTAAAAAACTATATTCTGGATTCGATTTAACCCATAAAATGACATCGGTGAGTATGACTATCAATGGTCCCGCCCCTATGTTACTTGGCTTTTTTATGAATGCAGCCATCGATCAAAGCTGTGAAAAATATATTAAAGAATATGATCTTGTAGATGAAGTAGAAAAGAAAATCGCTAAAATTTACAAAGAAAGCGGAATGGATCGCCCAAAATATAATGGCGAACTACCTGAAGGGAATGACGGCCTAGGTTTAATGCTATTGGGGGTTACTGGAGATCAAATACTGCCACAAGATGTGTATCAAAAAATTAAGTATGATACGTTAAAACAAGTTCGAGGAACGGTACAAGCTGATATTTTAAAAGAAGACCAGGCTCAAAACACCTGTATTTTCTCTACTGAATTTGCACTTCGTTTAATGGGTGATGTACAGGAGTATTTTATCGAAAAACAAGTTAGAAATTTTTATTCCGTTTCTATTAGTGGTTATCATATTGCTGAAGCTGGAGCTAATCCAATTACACAATTGGCTTTCACTTTGGCAAATGGCTTTACCTATGTAGAGTACTATTTAAGTCGCGGGATGGATATTAATAAATTCGGACCTAATTTATCGTTCTTTTTTAGTAACGGTATTGATCCTGAGTATTCAGTAATTGGTCGTGTGGCTCGTAAAATTTGGTCTAAAGCTTTAAAAGAAAAGTATGGTGCCAATCCAAGAGCACAGATGTTGAAATATCACATTCAAACGTCTGGACGTTCGTTACACGCACAGGAGATTGATTTTAACGATATTAGAACTACGTTACAAGCATTATATGCGATTTATGATAACTGTAATTCATTACATACCAATGCGTATGATGAAGCGATTACAACACCTACGGAAGAAAGTGTGCGTCGTGCAATGGCAATTCAGTTAATTATTAATAAAGAGCTAGGATTGGCGAAAAACGAAAACCCAATTCAAGGGTCGTTTATAATTGAAGAGTTGACCGATTTAGTTGAAGCAGCTGTTCTAGAAGAATTTGATAGATTAACGGAACGTGGTGGTGTATTAGGTGCGATGGAAACCATGTACCAGCGCGGAAAAATTCAAGAAGAAAGCTTGTATTATGAAACGTTGAAGCACACAGGAGAATTTCCTATAATTGGTGTAAATACCTTTTTAAGTAGTAAAGGTTCGCCAACTATTCAGCCTAAAGAAGTAATTAGAGCTACGGAAGAAGAAAAGCAAGCTCAGATTACTACATTAGAGAAACTTCATAAAACATACGAAGATAGTGCAGAAGAAACATTAAGTAAAGTGCAAGATGCGGCTATTGAAAACAAAAATATGTTTGAAGAGCTTATGGAAGCAACCAAGGTTTGTTCGTTAGGGCAAATTACTGAAGCCTTATTTGAAGTAGGAGGGCAGTACCGTAGAAATATGTAACAAGCTTGAAAAAATTATAAATAATTTGAGATTAATTCTTAAACTACGACAAAAAACCGTATATTTATGACAAATGTCGTAACCATGGAAAAAGGTAAAGTTATTAATTTAGTACAAGAGCCCGAAGTTTTTTATCGTATTCAAAATAAGTATGATAGGATAATAAGTGTTTTGGGTGGTAGCACACAGGTTTCACAAGTTGTAAATAGTGATATAGACCTTATTGAAATTACCCGCAAAGGATTACCAACATCGGTTGTTTCTACCTTAAGTGCTGTGTTGGGTATTTCCATGGAAAAAATGAGCAGTTTGCTTCATATTTCGCATCGTACTATACAGCGCAAGAATAGCAGCGATTTATTAAATGTGTATAGCAGTGAGCAAATTCTTGAAATCGCCGATGTCATTTCCCGTGGTATCGAGGTGTTAGATACCCTTGATAACTTTACAAGTTGGTTGCATTCAGACGTACGTGCTTTAAACTATGCTAAACCTCTAGATTTTCTAGATACCAGTTTTGGTACCAAGCTCGTTAAAGATATTTTAGGCAGGATAGAGCATGGAGTTTATTCATAATACATCGTATTTATTTTGAAGCTTTATAGAATAGCAAAAAAGAAGTTTATAAATGATGTTAGTGGGGAAGGTGCTCGGCTTTATGGTGGGCGTTGGAACAAGGTTGGCGATGCTATGCTCTACAGTTCTGAACACTTGTCACTGTGTGTTTTGGAGGTTTTGGTACATATGGACTACCAATATTTTACCGATGAATATTATTTTATTGAGGCCGAAATTTCAGAAAAGGATATTTTTTTTCTGAAAGATATTGAAAAGGTTACCACTAATTGGCGAAACAACCCTCCTTTGTCTCAAACACAAGATTATGGCTCGTACTGGTTGGAAAAATCAGAACAGCTTGCTATAGCTGTGCCTTCAGCTGTTTTACCTTTTGAGTATAACATTCTTGTTAATCCAAGGCATCCCAAATTTACTGAAATTAAATTTTCAAAAGAAAAACGCTTAGGTCTTGATGCAAGAATGCAGGTTTGATGTTTACAAGGTCAGCATCCAAGTGCGCTGTAGTTTTCTAAACTTTTTAAGCTCGTGCCTTAACAGGTTTAAAAACTCTTTCCCGTTGCTGTTGGAATGTTCTAATCGTTCACAATTTTTGTAAAGTAAATTGGTCAATCGAGCTACCGAAGCAGCGTGTTTGTGTTTTGCTTCAGAAAAAAGTTGGTTTTCAGCTTTTAATATTTCAGGAGCTAAGTTTGTAGATTGTTGTACAATATCCCCTGTAAAATAAACGTGCGGATCTTCTGTTCCATCTTCTTTCAAACTAGCTAAATCGTGTACCAGATATTCTGAAACTCTTCGTGATAAAGCAAAAATTTCCTCAGCCTTTTTATAAAGGGCTGTCTGTGGAAATTTATTTGGAAGAGGTGTTGCCATTATAGCTATTATTAATATTTAAATACTGAAACCCAAATTTACTAAGAAAAACGATTAGTTGTCAGTTGAAATTAAGGTGTTTTGTTATATTTGAATTAATATTTAACGTATTTTAAAAATAAACTTTAAAAATGATTGATGACTTAAATTGGAAGATTTTAAAGCATTTACAAAAAAACGCAAGACTGTCCAGTGCCGAAATAGGAAGACAAATTGGTATGAGCTCACCAGCAGTTTCTGAGCGGATAAAAAAAATGGAGGATGCAGGTGTAATTCATGGATATCACACCGTTGTTTCTCCATTTGAAGCTGGCTATCAATTAAAGGCCATTATAACACTACGGGCTTTTATGGGGAAATTAAAACCCTTTTTAGAAAAAGTAAAAACATATGATGAGGTTTTAAACTGTTACCGAATAACTGGTAATGAAAACATCGTGATGGAAGTAGCTTTACGAAATCAAAAACATTTAGAGGCGTTCATTGACCAATTGATTGTGTATGGCGAAACTAAAACCCAAATAGTGTTGTCTCATGTAGTTAAAAATAATGAAATTAAGAAAGCTTAACGTTTCATTTTAATTCAGTTAAAGTTATATCAATTAAGGTATTATTAATACAAAAGTGAAGTGTCGTATTCTAAATTTGTAACGAATCAACTACTACAAATTATGAAAAATTATACACTTCACTTTTTAATACTTACTATTATTACAGCTATTATCGGATTTTCAGGCCTTGAATTTATTGGAGGTTCTGTAGTTCGATTTATTTGTTTGGTTTCTGGTATTGGGTTGTTTATTTCCTGTTTAGATTCAGTGCTTATTACTCGAAAAAATAGAAAATTTAAAAAGCAAGTTGAAGCTAAAAAGGTGAAAAGCGATTCTGGATCAAGAAACTTCAGTAATAACCATTAATTGATTATTACGAAATAACCTCCTTTTCTATAGTTACTGTCTTTGTAGGAGTTACGCTACTTGATTTATTCATCAATTTGTGTAACCACCATACGGCTAAGCATATTACCACAAGGAAAACAAACATTGTATACCAAGTAAGGCTGAATCCTAGACCATCTACAAGATTCATCCCTGCATTATGACCAACAATATGAGAAATTGAAAAGCTCATACTGTATAGCCCCATATAGCTTCCTTTTCTTCCTTTTGGAGCCATCTCAAGTGCTAGAGCATTTGAGAACGGTGAACCTATCATTTCTCCAAACGTCATTAATACCATTCCTATTAATAATACACCACTCCAATAGCTTATATTTAAAACAATAAAACTTATTGCCAAAAAGAAGACGCCCCAAAATGTAGCCATGGTTTTCGACATTTTTTTTCGTTCTAACCAAGTTATTAAAGGCATTTCAAAAATTACAATCAATGCCCCGTTTATGAAAAATAACCATCCAATGAGATCCTCACTTAAAAAGTGTGCCTTCTCATAATACAAGGGCATAACTGAAAAATATTGTACAAAACAGATGCTATTTGCTACCATGATGATAAAAAATAGAATGAAAAGTCCATTTAAGTATGGAGGAACTCCCTCCTTTTTTACTACTTTTTCGGTTTCATTTTCTTTAGATTTTTTAGGCTTTAAGAGGATAAATAGACCAATAGAAGCTATTACGCAAGTAAGGCCATCAATCCAAAATAGAGAAGTATAGCTAATTGTAGCTATTATAATTCCACCAATTAATGGGCCTATTGAAAAACCAAGATTAATAGCTAATCTAATTAGTGTTATGCTTCTAGTTACATTGCCAGGCTTACTATATACTTCACATGCTACAAAAATGGCTGGGCGGTACGCATCGGCTACCAAAATGAGGGTGAAAATTCCGAAACAAAACCCATAAAATGTATCTACAAACTGTAGAAAAACAAATCCTATACCTCCTAAAAATAAGCTGGAAACAATTACTTTGTAAAAACCTATGGTATCGGTCAATCTACCACCAATCCAAGTTCCGACTAAAGAACCTACACCAAAGGAAGTCATAATCCACCCTACTTGCGGCAATGTAAACCCTTTTGCATTTACTAAATACAATGAAAGAAAAGGAATTACCATCGCTCCAACTCGGTTAATAAACGTAACCAGTGAAAGTAACCAGATTTCAGGTGACAAGCCCCGAAAGTTATTGATGTAATTGGTGTATAGTTTTTTCATTTTGATTTGTATAAAAATAAAACGTCCCGGAAAGTTCCGGGACGTTTTTATATTGATTTAATTTATGTTTACATAACTCAACACATACATATCCCGTTTCTATGGCTAATCACCACAGATTGTTTAACAGAATTATAGGTGCGTTTTTTCATTTTTTGTTTAATTGATTATTCAAAAGTAGTAAAAAAATGAATTCAATTTACATGTAAGGGGCATTTCTGAAATATAATGCAATACGTATCTATTAAAATGATTTGTATATTGAGTTAAAATTTTAGTATGAAATATCTTTTTACCTCGATAATATTATTAATTTCTTTCTTCTCCTTAGCACAAACTAATGAAGAAATTATTCAGGAAATTGAAACCTATCATGCTTCAGAAAATGAAAAATTTAGTACTGCTGAAACCACCATTTTAACCGAAAAAGATTTTAAAGATTTTGAACAATTAGCGTTTTATCCAGTTGATTTGAAATATAGAGTCGAAGCTAAACTTATAAGAACACCTAATGAAGAACCTTTTTTAATGCCAACTACGACAGAGCGTTTACCAGAATACGTGAAATATGGAGAAGCTCATTTTACTTTAGAAGGAAAAAATTTTAAACTAAATTTATATAAAAGCACAGAACCCTACGAAGAATCAGGTTATGAAAACTATCTTTTTTTACCGTTTACAGACTTAACAAGTGGAGACGGCTCGTATGGTGGAGGAAGATTTCTAGACGCTAGAATTCCTGAGGGAGATACCATCGTTTTAGACTTCAATAAAGCGTACAATCCATATTGCGCTTATAACTCGCGGTATTCGTGCCCAATTCCGCCTAAAGAAAACGATTTATTGGTTAGAATAGAAGCAGGGGTGAAAAATTTTGGAAAGCACTAAATAAATTTAACTAAGTACATTCCTAAAAAAACGGCAGCAAAACCAATTACAAAACTTCCTAATGTGTAAAGTGCAAAACTTAGAAAATCACCCGATTTTAAAAAGATGTGATTTTCGTAAGCAAAGGTAGAAAAGGTAGTAAAACCACCACAGAAACCTGTGGCGACTAATAAAACAGTGTTTTGAGAAACAGAGTTATTCTTTAAAGCTAAACCTAATACAATCCCTATAATAAAGCTACCTATAATATTTGCGGCAAATGTGCCGTAAGGAATACCCGTTTCTACGCTATTTAAGTATTTACTTATCCAGTAGCGTAGTGAACTACCTAAGCCACCACCAATAAATACCAATAATAGTTGTTTCATTTAAAAATCTTCTTCTGATTGAAGCACGGGAATGTAAATTTCTGTAATCCAATTTGATGGATTAGGAACTTCCCCTGGATCTGTTGCATAGACTTCAAACATATTGGAATAGGTGTCTATTTCCAAATTGTTTTCTGCTATATACTTTTTTGCTGTTTCATAAGCTTCGGGCAAGTTATCGTAGTTTCCCTTTAGGGTAGTTTTAACAGCGGTAGTAGTTTCCATAAAGCCTGTTAAAACAGGACTGCCCTCTGGTGTGATAACTCTATCTTTTATAGGAATAGCAGCTGAAAAAATTACGGCTCCATTTGCTTCATCTATATTATTGTAAATAGTGAAAGGCATCCCAGAAGACCGTATGTTGTTTTGTTGCATATATCCCATAACTTGACCTAACATTGGCCCCATTTTATCCCCAATTTCACTCTGTTTAGCTGCTGTAGTATTGTACATATAGTATCCACCACTATAAAGGGTAAGACCATCAACATTAATAGTGTATTGTTTCATGCTTTCTTCAACTACTTCTTCAAGATTGTTCAACCCGTTTGCAAACATTTTTGACAAACCGGTCTCCATATCGTCTTCTTGAAATGACATAAATACTTTTTCCATAAACGATTGCTCACCTTTCATACCCCAAGTTACTTTGGTCTGTCCGTCATTCTCAGTTTCTTCAAAATACCAATACACATCACTCTTACTGTCACCTATTGGTGTATTGAAAACAATCTCTTGGTTAATTTCTTTGTTGGGTATTACTTTTACTGTTTTCATAGAACCATCACCTACTGCTTCGCTTGTCCAAGAATAAGAAGCTCCTTCACCTTCTGTTTTTTCGGCATAATCAATTTTCATATTCTCATCTTCTTCCATCCAAGGTCCCCATTGTGACCAACTTTTAAAGTCTTTCACATTATTATAAACAACTTCAGCAGGAGCATTTATTACTTTTGTTTCAGCAACATTAAAACTACCATCTTTGGTAGCAAAATAGATAGCTCCGCCAATTATGACAATTAAAAGTAAGAAAAAGAGGTATTTTAAAATTTTCATGAAAAGAAGTTTGTTGGTTATAATCCATAAAGATAATCATTTTAACATAATAGCATAGTTTATAAACCTTCTTTGAGTAAAATGAATTTGCTACATTTGTTGAAATCTAAAAATCAACAAAATGAAGAATACTTTTATTATAGCTGCTGCTATGAGCGGGTTTTTGTTTTTTTCTTGTGCTGAAGAGAAAAAAGATAAACCTGAACAAGACATTGCTGAAGTGAAAACCGATGACTTTAAATATCAGGTAGATACCTTTGGTGATATTAAAGTACTGCGTTACCAAATTCCTGGATGGGAAGACCTTTCTTTAAAGGAGCAGAAATTAGTGTACTATCTTACACAAGCTGGCTTGGAAGGACGTGACATTATGTGGGACCAAAACTACCGTCACAACCTTAAAATTAGAAAAGCCTTTGAAAATATCTATACTTCGTACGAAGGGGATAAAACTACAGATGACTGGAAAAATTTTGAGACGTATCTAAAGAGAGTTTGGTTTTCTAACGGAATTCACCACCATTACAGTACGGCAAAAATGAAGCCTGACTTTAGTAAAGAGTATCTTCAAACGTTATTAGATAATACTAACTCTGAACTTACAGGTGAAGCTCTTGAAGTCTTATTTAATGATGAGGACTCTAAAAAAGTAAACTTAAGTAAGGATGCAGATATAGTAAAAGAAAGTGCTATTAACTTTTATGGACCAGATGTTACTACTGCAGATGTAGAAAAATACTACAGCTCTATTGAGGTAAATAAGGAAGAGCCTATAGAAGTAGGCTTAAATTCTAAGCTTGTAAAAGAAAATGGAAAGCTAGTAGAGAAAACTTATAAAAGTGGCGGAATGTATGGTGCTGCTATCGATAAGATTATTGAATGGCTAGAAAAGGCAAAAGGTGTTGCTGAAGATGAAAATCAAGCAAAAGCTTTAGGTTTATTAATTGAGTATTACAAAACAGGAAGCCTAGATACTTGGGATGACTATGCTGTTGCTTGGGTAAATTCTACCGAAGGGGATATCGACTGGATTAATGGCTTTATTGAAGTGTATAACGATCCTAAAGGGTATAAGGGCTCATATGAAAATATTATACAGATTAAAGACTTCGATATGTCTAAAAAAATGGCTGTACTTTCACAAGAAGCACAGTGGTTTGAAGACAACTCACCTTTAATGAAAGAACATAAAAAGGACAGTGTAAAAGGAGTTTCATATAAAACAGTGATTGTTGCAGGAGAAGCAGGAGATGCTTCCCCAAGCACCCCAATTGGAGTTAATTTACCAAACAACAACTGGATTAGACAAGCTCACGGAAGTAAGTCTGTTTCTTTAGGAAATATAATCAATGCATATAATAATGCAGGCGGAAGTGGCCGTTTACAAGAGTTTGCTCATGATGAAGAAGAGATAGCTCTTGAAGAAGAATACGGAAAAAATGCAGATAAACTACATACAGCACTACACGAAGTTGTAGGGCACGCTTCTGGACAGATTAATCCAGGTGTAGGTACACCTAAAGAGACATTGAAAAGTTATAAATCTACTATTGAAGAAGGTCGTGCCGATCTTTTTGGATTGTACTACTTAATGGATCCAAAATTACAAGAACTAGGCCTTGTTGAAGACTGGGAAAAAACTGGAAAAGCTGCTTACGATGGTTATATTCGTAATGGTTTAGTAGGGCAATTAGTTCGTTTAGAGTTAGGAGATGACGTAGAAGAAGCACATATGCGTAACCGCCAATGGGTGAGTGCTTGGGCTTTTGAAGGAGGACAAGAAGAAGGTGTTATCGAAAAAGTAACTCGTGACGGAAAAACGTATTACGACATCAAGGACTACAGTAAATTACGTGAAATTTTCGGTGAATTATTGCGTGAAACACAACGTATCACTTCAGAAGGGGATTATGAAGCTGCTAAAGCACTTGTTGAAGATTACGGTGTAAAAGTAGACCAAGAACTTCATAAGCAAGTAATTGATAGAAATAGTCAATTTAAATCACCTCCTTACAGCGGTTTTGTAAATCCAGTAATTGTTCCGAAGATGAACGATGAGGATGAAATAGAAGGCTTTACTATTGAGCAACCCGCTTCTTTTGAAGAGCAAATGTTGATGTATTCTAAAAACTACGGAAATTTGCCGGTAGAAAACTAAATTAATGGATTCTATTTAAATCAAAAACCTCCCGAATATTTTCGGGAGGTTTTTTACATTCAAATATGAAACAAAATCTGATTAGTTAGTAGTCACATCAAAGGTAGGCTGTTTTTGAAGTAGATAAAATACCCAATTTCGGGTATATTTTTCCTTCTTAGTACTAATTACATAAATTGTAAAATTGGCATAGCTCTTTGTCAATTTCTTCTTGAGATAGCCCTAACCTTGATAGGTTTCCTGAAAGATTTTCGATTTCTTCCTTTTCTCTTTCATAGTCTGCTGTTGTAAGATACTTAAAGGTATTAAACTTGATTTGTGTGAAATTAGGAAACTCTTCTTGCGATACGCCCCAAGAAAATGAATTACCCTTGGTAAGAAGTACATCATCGACAAATAATGTGATGGAGTTACCGTGAACACCTATTTTTGATAGGGTATTTAATGTATTGTTTCGTAAGAAAAAATAATAATAAGCACTGGGATTTTTTTCATCCCAAGAAAAAGTAACGTCATTGCTAAAAACACGAATACTATCTTTTGGGGTTACTAAAATATCTAATAAATTATCCCTATAGACATTACCAGTATGTTGTTTAGTATTTTCAGCTCCTTTTAATTGTTTCCACACATAGGTGAAATATTTTTTTGAAAAGGCACCATCGTCAATAGGTTTTGGATGGCTTTTAATTTCTGAAATTTTATAACTCCCAGCATCGGCAAGTTCATATAAAGCTCCAGCTTTATCAATAAAAAGAGCCATATTTTCTTGTGAAATTTCTATAGCGCCGTTGTTGACCAGCGTTCCTTTTTTAAGGGATTTGGTGGTGTTTTCAACTTTATTAATAGGTGTTCCTTTTGTTTTATAAACCACATATTCTTGTGCTTGAATTGTAAGTGATGTAAAAAAGAGTATATATATTACTCTTGAAAAAAGTAGCTTTTCCATTTGTATTTTCTATTTAATTTAAAAATCAAAATCTTATATAATCCAATAAATTCAACACTTAACACTAATACAGCTATAATCAATTCTGGTTTAAAGAGTATTTTATTTTTATATAACCACAACGAAAACCATAATAAAAAAACGGTAAATAGAAGCTGAACAACTTTTTTATTAAGCATATAACTAACAGGTTTTTTTGTACTTGCATACATAAAATATAACAATGCTGTATAAGTGATAATTACTGTTATTAAAAGAATAATCCATTGAGGAATCACTTTAATAAAGTCTTTGTTAATAAGCATCGCAATAATATTGGCATGTATAAGTACTCCAAACATATCTGGCGGACTTTTCCCAGCTGTTTTAGTATTTAAAGGAGTGAAAAACTTGTCTTCAATATCATAAACACTAGTGTGCGGTGTACCAACGTAACCAACCAAAACAATTTTATCTTTTACAAAAGGGTGTGTTTCAGTTTCCATAAATTCTTGATAGGAGAACGTAAAAAATTGATCCGTTGTCCCGCTGTAATTTATGGGAATAGGTTTTGAAAGTTTGCTTTTCATATTTTCAGCTTCCCATTTTTCACCTACATATTTTTTTGAAACTAATGTAGAAAAAGATGTTTGTGTAGTATCACTAAGGTCTTGATAGCCTTCAAACTCCCTGATAACATCTGTTTTTAAATTGAAATTTAAATTGGAGTACCCAACGAGTTCGTGATTTTTCTTAAAAGGAGCTGCATTGTACGCCCAAGTGTCACCTAAAAATGCTTTGGAAAGAATGATGTTTTCAGACTGTAAGCTTTCTCCCAATAAAGAATCTAAGAAATTGTCTTTTCTGTCTTTAAATACGATATCGAGCCCTATAACCTTAGAATCTTGTTTTTTTATATGTTCTATTAATTGTTGTATTTCAAACCTGTCTTTATGTTCTATATTAACCACGACAATGTCTTTAACAGGTTTTTTCTCGAACATTTCTTGTGAATAATAAAGATCTAAAAAGCTAAAATCTTTAAAAGCATTTGTAAATGGATTGAATATAGAAAGGTTAACAATTAGAAAAGAAATAAGATATAAAATAATAACTGAAAATAGGAGGCATAGGCCGGCATCCTTCATTAATAATTTAATGTTCTTCCTCATTCTTTACTGGCTTTAGTTGCTTTTGAAAGAGCAGCAGCAACAATACCTGCCGGCACGGTTACAATACCCAAACCAACAATTAAAATACAGAAAGTAAATAATTTACCTCCAGTAGTAACTGGATAGACATCGCCATAGCCCACAGTTGTTAAGGTTGATATAGACCACCACAAACTGTGGAAAATCGATTTAAACTTTTCCGGTTGTACATCATGTTCAAAATAGTAGATGCCAACAGCAGACAGATAAATTAAAATAGCAGTTATGAATAAAAACAAAATAACCTCTTCTTTAGCTTCTACAGCGGCTGTTTTAAAACGATTTAAGGCTTTATTATAACGAACAAGTTTTAAAACTCGGAAAATTCTGAAAACTCTAAAAGCTCTCAGCGATCTTAGATCTACCCCAATGGCGATGTAAAATGGAAGAATGGCCAATAGGTCAATTAGTCCATAGAAACTGAAAATATATTTGAGTTTAGAAGCTGCATAATAGACGCGAAAAATATATTCAATTGTAAAAACCACGACACAAAAAACGTCGAATACTTTTAAAAAAAGTACTGTGTTAGGATGAAGGTTTGGTATTGTTTCAACTGCAAATGCAATCATAGAAAGCACAATGAGTATTTGAATAAAAATATCAAAACGCCTCCCTAATTTGGAGTTTATATTGGTAATCATGTTTTTTAAAAGTTGCAAGAAATAAGTTTTGTTAGCTTACCATTCTCCTAACCTTGTTAGGTTGTTAATAGCATCTACATTTCCTTGCCTAGCAGATTTTTTCCACCACTCTACTGCCAAATTTTTATTCTTCCGAATGCCTTTACCTTTATAATAGAGCCATCCTATTCGTTCTTGTGCATATGCGTTACCCTTATTGGCAGGTGTTAAGTACATTTCAAAAGCATCTGAGTACATTCTTTGGTTAAAATAGGAGTCTCCTTTAATTACTTGCTTTGCAATGGTTTCTACGTCTGTTTCTCTTGTTTCTGTTTTTACAACCGGGGTAGGAGTCGATTTTTTTGCATTCTCATCAGCCTCTATTTTAGCTAAACCTTCTGCTGCTTTTGGGTGATTTCCTTCTGCTGCTTTACTAAACCAAAAGCGTGCGTTTTTCATATTTTTAAACACACCATAGCCTTCATAATAACAAGTTGCTGCCATATATTGCGCTTCAACATAGCCCTGTTGTGCAGCGGTAATGTACCAGTTTAAGGCCTTTCGGGCATCTTTATCTACTCCTCTTCCAGAAAGATATAAATCTCCTAATAGATGTTGAGCTTGAGCATTTTTACTTTCTGCTGCTTTAGATAATAACTCAAACGCTTTACTATATTCTTCATTTTGAATATAAAGAGCACCTTTTTCTACAGATTCTTCTACACTCATTCCGTTAATACCCTCTTCAATCTTTTCAAACTCACTAGTTGCAATTACTTCAATTATATTGCCATTTTTGTCAGGGTCTTGCGAACGGGTTAAAAATTGATTTCCAAAAGTAATTGCCTTATCATAGTTTTTACCTTTATAAAATGATTTACTTAAATGGTATACTACCGATGGATTAGCAAAAAAGGCAGTATTATTTATGGATGATTGTGTATATAATTCGCTAATTTCTTTAATTCTTGGTTCTTTATCTAATCCCTCTATACTTAAATAGTTAACATACGCATCCATTGCTTTTTCATCATCTCCTACTCCTGCGTAACAAATGGCTTCAAAATAACGAATGTCTTCAGTGTAGCCTTTATAGTATGAATTTCTAGCTACGCTTAATTGTTTTAAGGTTTTTCTATAGTCTTCCTTGGTTAGTGAGTTGTTTTTTAACTTATTGTCTATAATTTCGACTAATTTTAAAGCTACTTTGTTTACGTCTTCTTTTCTAACTTTTATAGTAAGTGCTTTATTCTTCACTGATTTCCAGCCATCTTCTGCTTTTTGAGCTCTATCTGCTCTTGCGGGGTGAGAGGAAGATGCTTTTTCGGGTAACCTACTTGTTACCAATAATGTTTCTTCTAAAGAGGCTCCTAAATTTGCCAGAGCACGTCCAGCAAAGTAATCTGCTTGCAGTTCATAATCGTGATTACTACTTCCGTTATTAAGACTATGGCCATTGAGGTGATGCCCAATTTCATGAGCAAGAACAAATTTACCAGACCAGTCATTAGAAGTACTGTTTATAAGCCCCTGTAACCAATCGCTATCATAGATAATATAGCGGACATCTTCACCACCAATAGGAATGATTTTGGCTACTGCATTTTCAATGTTTGAACATTCTTTAAGCTCAAAACCTGCTTTGCTTACTCCTGCTGTTTGTACAATTTCATTAACAATGTCTTCTACTTCTTTTGGCGTACTCATAAAGCCTAAACCAACAGTTTGACAAAGTTCATCTACCTCTTCTTCGGTATCGGCTTGTACTACATCTTGAAATTTCTGCGATAATACAGGGCTTACTGTGAAAAAAATGAAACCCCAAACTAGTATCTTCTTCATAATAAAAATTTATATAAAATTTGAGCAATACATTAATATTGCACTTCTACTTTTTTTCTTTTTTTAAAAACGAAACAAAACTGTCTCGGACGCTAATTACTTCTTGACCTTCTAAATTTATAAATCCTAACTTTTTATTTTTTGAATCTAATAAAATTGAAAGCTCACAATTTTCGGCGCATAATTCATATTGATAATCAGGTTCAAATGCTATGTTTTTATCTTCAGTGGTGTTATAATTGTTTGAGTTTGTAATTTCAGTAAGAAACGTACTTGCTTCTTTATTTATCAAACTATCTTGTTTAACTGCCTTTTTTCCATATTCATTGGTTGTCCCTTCAATTAACACATCCTCAATTTTATAAATAATTACTTTTTGAGTGTTTTGAACATGATCCAACTTTGCGGTACCAACTGTTGCTTCTAGATTGATACTTTCCATTTTATCTTCGGCTTCTTTTACAACATCTTGCGAACTGTATAAGCTTTCTTTTTGTCCTTTACAGCAAATAGTCAAGGCGCAAACCATTAAGGTGACAGTTATTTTTTTCATTTAAGATCGTTTTATATCTAAGACCATCATTGCTGTCGTCCCTTTTTTGAAAGTTGCATCAAATTTCATTTTGTCTTTTGAAAGTTCTATGTTTTCCTTTGGAATTAGGCTATCATTAAATATTACATATAGCTTATCAAGCATATCACCTTCAAGCGTGTCTAACTGTTCTTTAACTTTATGAGAGTCTATTTTTTCAAGTGAAAAGACAACGATTGTGTAATCTGAATCTACGTCCTTATTAAGCCTAAAAAAATACTTTTCTCCTGGGATTACCAATTCGGCTTCTGTATTATCAAAATATGGAGAGATTCCTTCTTGGTGCGGGAAGAGTACACCATTTTCACCAGCGCTGTCTGCAGCAAATACATATACGTAACTTGGTTGATTAACCTTAGCATACATGCGATATCTGGTCTCTTTTGGGTAGGTAGCAGTAGTTTTATAATCGCCTACTGTTTTTTCGTCGGCTTCTTCTTCTTTAACCACATCTTGCCAACCGAGAACACTTTTCTTGAAAGTGGCATCACCTTTAACAACTTCCATGGCATGTCCGCCTTTTAATTCGATCCGTAGTTCTCCTGCTAAAGTTTTAAATTCGTTTACTGGTTTAGGCTTCGGAATAATTTCTAAGGCATAGCGAGTGTAGGTTACAAAATCATCATACTTTACCCATATGTATCCATTGTTACCCCAGTCTGTACCCCAGCTGTTTATAATTTCAAAAGCTCCACCGTATTTTTCATCGTCAAAACCAACCACACACATGGCATGACCACCGCCTGTTAATTGATTATCTGGCACGTAAACTCCTTTGGCTATATGTAGTGCTTTTTCTACTTTAAAACCAATTATCACAGGATTTCCGTTGTGAACGGCCCGTTTTACATTTTCTATTTTTTCTTGCTTTGTTTCGCTACCAACAATAACACGATTGTATTCTTTAATAACATTTGATTTCGCTTTTTCAAAGACATTTTCTGGAATGGCATCGTCACAAAATTGAGCATCTTTATAATCTTCAAAATAAGGAGAGCCATCATTTATTAATGAACGTAATGCACGATCTAATGAAGCTCCTTTTTGACAGTTATAACTGTTTTCTTTGGTTGCAGCGTTTAAATAGGTGAAAATAGGGGAGAAGGCTATTTTATTTATTTCTTCTTGGTCTTTTAACCCCAACTGTTTAGCTTCTACTATGGTACGACCGTAATAAGCTGTAGCCCAGCCAGTACAAGTGCCATATCCCCCTTGGCTTCTAACAACCGGAGCATATTTTTTAATTGAAGCGCTTGATATGTCGGCTAGATCATCAAAAAAAGCGACATTTTTAGGTTTTGACGGTATCTCTTCGTATGCTTCATCATCAAACACCAACCCTGTGCCATGCTGAGCAAGACACAGAGAGGTGGTTAATAAAATAAAAAAGAAAACAAACTGTTTCATATGTTTTTTTTAAAACTTAAAATTATTGACGATCTGATAATCCATCGAAGTCTTCAAATAATCTTCCTTCTCCTTCATCTATCAATTCATCTTCCGTATCACCAGTTTTTTCAATTATTATAAATCCAGATTCTACATTCAAAATACCTTCTTCTGATATAGTTCCTGAAATAGCAAGGCCATTAGTTATTGAAACATTGTTTCCAGATCCGGTTTGATTTACTCCGTTTGTTCTAATAATTATTGTAAAATTGTTTCCCGAACCAGTTATAAAAGATTCAGCACCAGTTTCTGTAGAAGTTACATTGCCTTCAGGATCAATTTGAGCACCACTGTATTCAATGCTTAAGTCATCATTGTTTTGGGAAAAAAATGAAATTCTTTTATCGAAAAACCCATCACCAATATCAAAACCATCGTCAGGTATATTTGTTGCTTTTAAAACATTAGGGCTTATTAAATAACTTCCAACTACATCTGGAGGAGTATTACCCGTATTAACATTAATTCCTAAGTCTAATAATCCTTGATATGCATCTTCTGTTAAAAAGTCTATAATATCATCCTCTGTTCCGGTAAAGCCTAAATCTTCACCATCTTCAAGAAAAGACGCTTCAGAATCAACATCACAAGAAGACAATCCTAATAGCGATATAAATAATGTAATATATAAGTATGATTTTTTCATCGTATTGTTTTTTAAATTATAAGTGTATTAAAGGATGTTGAAACGTAAAGAAATGTTTAGTGTAACAGGAGTTTTGTTTTTAAAATTCACTTCGTCCACTTCACCATCAACTCCTAATAATTTTTCTTTATTGAATGCAAAAAGTGTTGGTGTTGTTAAAGCATCTGCCCCTACAAAAACTCCATTAACAATTTTCCAAGTTAATCGCAGTCCACCCGCTACATAATAACTGCTTCCGTAGTTAGCTTCGTCCGCTTTTCTTTGAAACTGCAACCATCCCAAACCTAGTAATGGAGATATTTCAAAGTTTGTATCAATAGGATCACCTAACGCGAAATCATATTTTAAAGCAAAAAATCCATCATAAGCTCTAATGTCTTCTCCGCCAATAATCGAGAAATAACCCATAGAACCAAATCCTAGTCCAGATTCGTTAAAGTCTGCATTTACTACTAGACCTATACCTACGTTAAAGATGTTCTCGTCATTAGAAAAATTCTGCGTATTTCCATCTTGAGTAATTTGAATTTCATCTATAAATAAAGGAATAGGCATAAACATAACACCTAAAGAGTATTCCTTGAATGTTTGCACCTTATCTTGAGTAAAAGATTCTTCTAAAGAATATTCATATGTTTCTCCAGGGGCTTGCAGTAACATGCTAGTCTCTTGTGCTTTAGTAGCACTCCAACACAAAACGCATAAAAGAATAAGTGTAATTTTTTTCATAATTAAAATTTGGTTTATAATTTTTGTTAAAAGTAAGTTAAGACGGAATGTTACAAAATACCCACTATTGGGTATTTTTTGTAGGAAAAGGATTAACTGCCTTGTTTTCAGTGTATTTGTAGGCCAAGGCTTGTAACTGTCTACTTCCTGTTATGTTTAACTTTTTGATTATATTTTTTCTGTGAGTACCAACGGTAGCTTGGCTTATAGAAAGCATTAGTGCAATTTCTTTAGATCGAAAACCATTGCCAACTAAATTAAATATTTGAGACTCTCTACGGGTAAGATTTTTAACCTTGGGGCCTTGCTGCTTAAGTACTAAAGCATGGTAAATAGTCTTATCCAGAATTTTTTTGTTTTCTGAAATATGCTTTAAAGCATCTAGAACGGTTATCGTTTCATTAGTATTTAACTGAAACGAGTGTTCTTTGGCTTCTTCTAGAAGTGTAGTTAATTTTGTGTAAATATTCACAGCCCAAAAATAGAAGGCCTGAGCAATACTTAAAATACCCGATTTTGGGTATTTTCTTAGTAATCGGTTCTTTTTTTAACCGAATTATAAAGTAAGAAAGGGTTTTTTTAGCCTTTCACATATGTTTTAATGGCTAAAAGAAGTACTATGAAAATAATAAAGCCAATAAGGATCCAAAAGCTTCCTTTGTAGTATTTTTTATGAAGCTTTTTATCTTTTCGATAACTAAAAAGAATAATACCTATAAAAGCGAAAGCAAAAATAGCAGCAAAAATCCATTGACCGGTACTAAACATAAATGTGTAATTTTACGTTTGCAAAAATACAATTAAACTACATATTATGAAGAATAAAATTGCTGCTGTTGCTGAATTTCATGAGGCTTTTGGCTTAGGAAGAAAAGAAACCCCAACAGCCACCTTAGGAAAGGAAAAAAACCTATTGCGTTATAAATTAATGCGGGAGGAAAATGAAGAGTATCTAGAAGCTGCCAACGATAATGATTTAGTAGAAGTAGCCGATGCCCTTGGTGATATGCTCTACATACTGTGTGGAACAATAATTGAACACGGCATGCAGCATAAAATAGAAGAGGTGTTTAGTGAAATACAAAGAAGTAATATGAGTAAATTAGGTGCAGATGGAAATCCAATCTATAGAGAAGATGGGAAGGTTTTAAAAGGTCCTAATTATTTTAAACCAGACATTCAATCTATTTTAGACAAATAAAAAAAGCCGAAAGAAGTTTTCTTTCGGCTTTTAATTTTATAAAGTTAGCTTATTAAGCTAAAGGATATCTCCACCCAAAAGGATCTTCTGCTCTGTTTTGCTGAATATCCATTAATTCTTTTTTAAATCGAACAGCGTACCCATCGTTTGTTTTAGGAATATCGTACACTTCTTCTTTGTAGCTAAAAGCGCTTACTGGGCTAATTACCGCAGCAGTTCCAGCTCCAAATATTTCCATTAACTCATTATTTTTTGCAGCCTCAACTAGTTCTGAAACTTGTATACGTCTAATTTCAGTTTTTATTCCAGCACGTTCAGCTAGCTTTAAAACACTCTTCCTTGTTACGCCGTCTAAAATTCTATCACTAATTGGAGCAGTAATCAATGTGTCCTTAATTCTGAAGAAAACATTCATCGTTCCAGCCTCTTCTAAATACTTATGCTCATTAGAGTCGGTCCATATTATTTGTTGAAAACCTTTTTCACGAGCTAAATTAGTAGGATAAAATTGTGCGCCGTAATTTCCAGCTGCTTTGGCATAACCAACCCCGCCATCTGCAGAACGACTAAATTTTTCAGCGATTACAACCCGCACATCGCCTGTATAATAGGCCTGGGCAGGTGCCATAAGAATCATGAATTTATATTCATCTGAAGGGGCTGCCGAAACACCAACTTCAGTAGCCATAGCAAATGGGCGTATGTAAAGTGAATTTCCATCGCCTGGCTGTACCCAATCTTTATCAAGCTGTAAAAGTGTGTGTAATGCTTCAAAAAAGAACTCCCTAGGAAATTCAGGAATCGCCATCCGTTTTGACGATTTATTTATACGCTCAAAGTTCTCTTCAGGACGAAATAAGAACACTTCGCCATTATCATCTTTATAAGCTTTCATTCCTTCAAAAACAGCTTGGCCATAATGAAAAACCTTTGTAGCAGGCGATAAAGTTAAATTGCCATAAGGTTTAATAGTAGGGTTTTGCCATTTACCATCTTTGTAGTCACACTCAAACATATAATCTGTAAAATTCTTGCCAAAGGTCAATTTATCAAAATCTACTTGATCTATTTTTGATTTTTTGATTTTTTCGATTGAAATATGCTCATTTGCGGTAAGACTCATGGAATACGTTGTTTAGCTGTCAAAATTAATTAAAAAATACTCTAAAAAAAATGTAAAAATTCCTTAAAATTGTAGAATTATAATATACGATTAATTTCTGAAAAAAATATCATGAAAAATATACTATTTGCCATTACCTTCCTATTTATAGCTATAAGTTGTAATGAGAACAAAAAAAGTGAAGACGTTGAAAACGAGATGACAACAGTAGGTGAAGTTACTGAAACTTCAAAAGAAATGGCTTATCAATCTTTTGGTGAAAAAATAAACGACAATAATGTTATGACAGCTGCCGAAATGAAAGAAAAATTTGAAGCCATGAAAGTTGGTGATACGGCAGAAGTGAAATTTCGGTCAAAAGTGAATTCGGTTTGTCAGAAAAAGGGATGTTGGATGCGCCTAGATATCGGTGATGAAGACGAAGCTTTTGTAAAATTTAAAGACTACGATTTCTTTATGCCAAAAGATATCGCTACCGATGAAGTTATTGTTGCTGGAAAAGCATATGTTGAAAAGACGAGCGTAGAAGATTTAAAACACTTTGCAGAAGATGCAGGTAAAAGCGAAGAAGAAGTTGCTGCTATTACAGAACCAGAACTTACATATGCGTTTTTATCACACGGAGTATTATTGCCAGAAACTGCAGAAAAGCAATAATAATGAAACGTACATTCCTTAAAACTGGCGATGGATCTATAACGATCCATTTGCCAGATTGGGATGAGCAATACCACTCAAAACATGGAGCAATAGCTGAAGCTCAGCACGTTTTTATAAAAACAGGTCTTCATTATTTCTGTGACAAATACACCCCCAATACACTTTCTATTCTCGAAATTGGTTTTGGCACTGGGTTAAATGCTTTTTTAACTGTTATAGAATCCAAAAACAAACAACTACAAGTAGAATATACTGGAGTGGAAGCATATCCAATTGAGGTTAAAGAATTGGAGGCGTTAAACTATGCTGAGGTTTTAGAAGTTTCAGAAAATGATTTTCAAAAGCTTCATTCTGCAGAGTGGGAACGAAAAACCACGATTGTTCCAAATTTTCAGCTGCTAAAACGAAAACAATTTTTTTCTAAAATAGAAGATAAAAAAGCATTTCATCTTATCTATTTTGATGCTTTTGGAGCACGGGTCCAACCTGAATTGTGGACCTTAGAAATATTAAAAATAATGTACGATTCACTTAAAGAGAAGGGTATGTTAGTTACCTATTCAGCAAAAGGAAGCGTACGCCGGAATATGGAAGCTGTTGGTTTTACAGTAGAGCGGTTGCCAGGACCTCCCGGAAAAAGGGAAATGCTGAGAGCCTCAAAAAATTCGTAGAATCTAATTGATAAAATCCTTTTAACAATCTTTAGCATATTCCACTCTTAATATTGCGTTAAGTGCTTTGG
>NZ_CAXBCK010000026.1:0-50510 GCF_963974425.1 uncultured Marixanthomonas sp. | reverse complement strand
CGCCATTTTTTAGTTTTTCATGAATTTCTCTTCGTTTTGAAGTTTTAGTTGAACCTGTTAACAGTTCTATACTGGTGTTTAGTTTTTTACATAATTCTAATAACCCGTTATAGTGTTGGACTGACAGAATTTCAGTAGGAGCCATTAAGCAGGCTTGAAAACCGTTGTCAATAGCTATTAACATTGACATGAGCGCAACAATGGTCTTTCCACTTCCTACATCTCCTTGTAACAACCGGTTCATTTGTGCATTGCTACCTAAATCATTCCTAATTTCTTTGACAACTCGCTTTTGCGCATTGGTTAATTCGAAGGGTAAATGGTGGTTGTAAAACGTGTTAAAATTCTCTCCTATTTCTTCAAAAGGATAGCCTCTAATTTTACTTTTATGTTGTAAGTTTTTCCGAAGTAATTGTAGCTGAATGTAAAATAATTCTTCAAATTTTAACCGGTATTGAGAGCGTGCTAAAAGCTCTGGACTTTGTGGGAAATGTATGTTTAAAAGTGCGGTACTTTTTGATACTAATTTTAACGAATCGAGAATGGTTTTTGAAAGCGTTTCAGAAAAATTTCCTTTCAGTTCTGTGAACAATTGTTGCAATAACCCGATGATAACTTTATTGGTAATTCCGCTTTTTGATAGTTTTTCGGTTGAAGGGTAAATGGGTTGCATGGCAGAACGAACCCCTTCTTTATGTTTTGAAACTAATTCCATTTCTGGATGCGGCATGGAAAACGTACCGTTGTACCAATTTGTTTTCCCAAAAATCACATATGGAAGGTTGATTTTTACATTTTCCCGAATCCATTTGTGTCCTCGAAACCAAACCAATTCCATTTTTGAATTTCCATCTGTAAACGTAGCGACTAATCGTTTGCCTCGTTTTTGTTCAACGGTTTTTAAATGAATTACTTTTCCTACCACTTGCACTTCGGCACTGTTGCGTTGTAACTCTGCTATTTTGTAGTATTTGGTGCGGTCTAAATAGCGGTTTGGGAAAAGGTTTAATAAATCTTGAAAGGTATGAATGCCCAATTCTTTTTTGAGCAAATCGGCTCGGTTAGGTCCTACGCCTTTTAAATAATCGATTGGAGTTTGTAGAAAGCCGCCGTTCATATCACGAAAATACAAATTTGGAGGGAATTGTTTTCGACCCTTTTGCAAATTTATGATTACAGTCATCTCGACGGTAGGAGAGATCACACCCTGCTTGTTGCATGCTACTATTCATGTATTGTTTTATTTGAAAACCTTAGAATTTTACTCGAATGCGATCACTCGTCGTTCCTTCTCGGCATGACTGGTGTAAAATCATCATTATAATCAATGGAATTTGTATTTTGCCATTACTTTAAAATCAAAACTCATACTATTTTTTCATGATTAAAAGAATCACCTTTATTGCATTACTCATTAGTTTTTTCGGAAATGCGCAACAAACAGATCTAGTTGATTTTGTATCAGTTACTGCTGAAATTATTCCGAATGCTTCTGAAGAAAACGTAAAAGGAACAGTTTCGTATCAATTTAAAATTCTTCAGAAAACAGATTCGGTGTACTTAGATGCTATCGATATGGAGGTTTTTGATGTGAAATCAAAAAGATTACAAGTTTCTACTTCCGAAAAGAAGGTTTGGCTCACGGGAAATTTCAGAAAAGATAAAACCTACGATGTTACATTTTCATACACCGCAACTCCAAAGCAGACGCTGTACTTTACAGGAAATCAAATTTGGACGCAAGGACAAGGTAAGTATACATCGAATTGGTTGCCAAGTATTGATGATATGAATGATAAGCTGGAGTTTAATCTTACGATTGCTGCTTCAAAAAATAAGGCAGTGATTGCCAACGGGAAACTTTTAGAGAAGAAGCAAAAAGATAGTTTGGAGTATTGGCATTTTGATATGCAACACCCTATGGCGAGCTATTTGGTAGCTTTTGCTATTGGTGATTTTGATAAGAAAACGATTAGTTCACAATCCGGTGTTCCTATTGAATTATATTATAAACCAGAAGATGCTGATAAAGTAGAGCCTACGTATCGTTATACCCAACAGATTTTTGATTTCCTAGAATCTGAAATTGGCGTACCGTATCCGTGGCAAAATTATAAGCAAGTTCCGGTGCGGGATTTTCTGTACGCTGGAATGGAAAATACAACCGCGACCATTTTTTCTGAAGCTTTTGTGGTCGATTCCACTGGATTTGCAGATAGAAACTACGTAAACGTCAATGCACACGAATTGGCACATCAATGGTTTGGGAATCTAATTACCGAAACGAGCGGCACCCACCATTGGCTGCAAGAAGGTTTTGCTACCTATTTTGCGCAATTAGCAGAACGGAAGGTTTTTGGAGATGACTATTATTATTGGAAACTGTACAATTCGGCAGAGCAGTTGAAGGAATTAAGCGATTCTGGAAAAGGAGAAAAGTTGTTAAACCCGAAAGCGAGTTCGTTAACGTTTTATGAAAAAGGAGCGTGGGCGTTGACGCTTTTAAGACAGAAAATAGGGGATGAGCCTTTTAAAACCGCGATTAAAAATTATTTAGAAACGTATCAGTTCAAAAATGTTTCAACCGATGATTTTTTAGCGGAAGTAAACAAAGTGACTGAAATTGATATTTCAGGATGGGAAGCAGATTGGTTGCAACAAAGTGCTTTTAAAGCAGAACAAGCGCTAGATTATTTATCGCAATCTAGTTTTATGAAATCGTATTTTGAAATTTCCGCTTTGCGTAATAACCCGTTTTCTGAAAAGAAAAATGAATTGTCTTTTACCTTGACGGCACCAAACGATTTTATTGGTCAGGAGGCTGTTTACCAACTTTCGGGAGAACCTATAGTACAAACATTGCCTTTGTATAAAAAAGCGCTTAAAAGTGATAATTTATATGTTAGGCAAGCTGTAGCAAGTACGTTGGGCACTATTCCAAAAGAATTACAAGCTGAGTATGAATCGCTGTTAAAAGATGAATCATATGTAACCCAAGAGGCAGCTTTATATAACCTTTGGTTAAATTTTCCGAAGAAAAAAGCGGATTATCTCAATAAAATGAAAGGAGTAGTTGGGTTTCAGAATAAAAATGTGCGTCAGTTATGGTTGGTGTTAGCAATGGTTACTGAAGGGTATGAAGCCGAAAACAAACAACAATTTGTTTCAGAATTAATTGGGTACACATCAAACCAGTATAGTTTTGAAGTTAGGCAAAAAGCATTAGAGTATTGTAATGAACTTCAGATTTATACAGATGAAGTGTTGAAAAACCTTGTAAATGCTTCAGTACATCCTAATTGGCGATTTAAAAAGTTTGCTAGATCAATTTTGGATGCTTTATTAGAAAATTCAGAATACAAAGAACAATTCAAAATGTTTTTACCAGAAGTTTCAGAAAAAGAAAAGGAATTTTTACAAGCAAAACTTTCAGAATAAAAAGCAATTGCTACTTTTATGTAAACCAAATTTATGCGCGCACTAGTAATTTCAGGAGGAGGAAGTAAAGGAGCATTTGCCGGCGGGGTGGCTCAATACTTAATGGAAGAACAGCATCACGATTACGATATTTTTGTGGGTACTTCTACTGGAAGTTTACTTATTTCTCATTTGGCACTTTCCAAAATTGAAAAGATTAAAGAGATATATACTTCTGTAAATCAAAATAATATTTTTAGCATCCGTCCTTTCCGTGTTAAAAAAGGGAAGTTTGGCAGTATGGAAATTGGTATTGATCATTTTAGTGTATTAAGAAATATGCTACGCGGAAGTAAAACATTTGGGGAGAGTCAAAATTTAAGGAAACTTATTAAAAAGACCTTTACTGAAGCAGAATTCAATCAATTAAAAGAATCTGGAAAAGAAGTTGTGGTTACGGTTTCTAATCTTTCTTTAAACCAAGTGGAATACAAGTCTATCAAAGATTTTAACTACAATGATTTTTGTGATTGGATTTGGGTTTCTTGTAATTATGTACCTTTTATGAGTTTGGTACAGAAAGATGGCTGTGAGTATGCCGATGGAGGGTTTGGGAGTATGGTTCCTATTGAGGAAGCTATAAATCGAGGAGCTACAACAGTCGATGTAGTTATTCTAGAAACCGAAGTGACATATTATAATCGATTACCTTCAAAGAATCCCTTTTCGCTATTAACTAATATGCACTCTTTTATGTTAGATAGGGTAGAGAAGCAAAACATTCGTATTGGTAAGTTTGTTGCGGGTAACCATGACGCAATTATAAATTTATACTATACTCCAACCGTGCTAACCACTAATTCCCTAATATTTAACAAAGAAAAAATGACTCAATGGTGGGAAAGCGGGTTTAAATATGCCAAAATGAAGAATAAAGAACTTAACGAAATAAAGGATACAGAGTAGTTGTTTTTTAAAAGAGCTTTTACCCCATCTTCAAGGGGATTTTACCCCTTTTTTCTTCTTTGAATAAAAATACAGTACTGATAAACAGGTTTTTATAGTAACTTTACTTTTAGCAGGCTTTTACAAGCCTTTTAATTTTAGAGAATTAAACTTAATTTTATTTAAACTAACAACAATCAAACTATGAAAACATCACACAAAATTGTAAGAAAGTTTCTATTCCTTTTAGTAATGGCAGGAAGTCTAATTGCCTGTGAAGGAGTGCCAGATAAGACAGATGATGACGGAGCTGACTACGATGGGCCACCAAAACAGGTTATCTCTATACAGCAAGCTAAAACCATGTACGATAGTTACACAAAACGGCGAGTTCCTATCATTACCGATTTTGAAGAAGCGGAAGATAGTACCCAGGAATTTCATCCAACTCGTTATGGTCAATACACATATGAAACCATGAAACATTACATGGATTTTATAGAAGATGAAGCAAAAATGGCAAAAGTAGAAATTAAGGGGCTACGGTTTTATTTTTCTAATTATCCGGCTGAAGATGGTGAGGGTAATGCAAAATATGCACGACATAATTCGTTCTTTTTGTTACCAACTACCGATTTTAATGGAAAAGAACTTGGTTTCTTTATTCGAGTAGATGATAATGGAAACCGTACAGCTGTGTCAGTTCAAGATATTGTAAAAAGGTCTAACAGTAAATTACGTAAAAGAGGTAACGGTACAGAACAACAGGGGACTCCTGGTTTTGGTTCTAAAATGTTACTGTTAAATCCAGTGTTTCAAGGAGGTAGTGGTAAAGATATAAGCTTAATTTTAAACGAATCAGCCTTGGTTCCACCACCTCATGGAAGTGATGATTTTAGTGGTAATTAAATAGTATATTAAAAGTGGATGAACTTTTCAATAGCGTATTTCAATATATATTATTGTCTTTTGAAGGGATTGCTGCAATAACGGCAATCCTTTTTTATGACAAGTACAAGCACACGGTTTTAAAATATTTTGCGTGGATATTGGTATACACTATATTAAATGACATTATTGCAATATATGTCTATAGGTTGTATGGTATAAATGTAGTACAGTATAATGTTTATAATTTTATCTACTTTTTGTATTTATACTATGTATTTTGGAGTTTTATAAGGAGTAAGACATACAAAAGATGGATAGTATATTGTATTGGTATCTTCTTGGCAGCTTCGTTTATAAATATATTGACTGCTAATTTTATTTCCGAAAATCAGATGATTGCCTACATCGTAGGAGCTTGTTTAGTTATTTTTTGTATAATTTTATATTATATTGAAATACTGTCAGATTCAAGAATATTATATATAAAGGAAGATCTTCTTTTTTGGATAAGTATTGGTTTGTTATTATTTTATGTAGGATACATTCCTATAAAGATATCAAGGGAATTTTTTTCCAATTATGAAGATGTTTTTGTAACACTTTACAATGTACAACGTATCTTGATTATTATTATGAACAGTTGTTTTATAATAGGTTTTGTATGGACCAAAAAGAGATAGCGGGGTTAGTTTCGGTTTTAATTCTACTGCTTTTAGTAGCGGTTATAATTACCCTATTTACTGTTTTTGTTCGCCGGAAAAACAAATTACTTGAAGAACAGGAACGGACCAAAAAAGCATTTGAGAAAGAACTTTCGGAAACCCAGATTGAAATCCGTGAAGAAACACTACGAAACATAAGTTGGGAGCTTCATGACAACATAGGTCAATTGATGACATTGGCTAAGATACAGGCACAGATGGCTAAAACCCGACCAGAAACTTTAGATGAAGTGGCAGATACCATAGGGAAAGGCATTCACGAGCTGCGTACTCTTTCAAAATTGATAAACCCCGAAGCTTTAAAAAGCCTTGATCTAGTTGAAGCCCTTAGTATGGAAATAGAACGCTTTAACCGGTTGGAATTTATAAAATCTTACATTTTGGTGTCTGGTAAACAATATGAAATAGATAGTGAAAAAGAGGTTATTATCTTTAGGATTTTGCAGGAGTTTTTCTCAAATACTATTAAGCACTCCAAAGCCTCAAATTTAAATGTCGAAGTAGATTATAAAGCAGATCAACTTGTAATTTCAGCTCAAGACAATGGGGTTGGTTTTGCAAGTGATGCCGATTTTTCAGGAATTGGCATGAAAAATATGAAAAACAGAGCAAAAGTGATTGGAGCAGAGCTTAATATTACTTCAGAAAAAGATAAAGGAACTGCTTTAAAACTTAATTATAAATATAATTCGGATAAACTTGATGGTTTTTAATACTCTGAATGGTAAATATTTACGTAAATTAGATCTATGAAAAACAAAGTTGTTGTTGTAGATGACCACACTTTATTGCTCGAGGCAATAGGTGGTTTGGTTCGCGAATTTGAAAACTTTGAAGTGTTGTACTTATGCAAAAATGGACAAGATTTTATAGATAAGCTTAAAATACCTAGTAATATTCCCGATGTGGTGTTAATGGATATTAATATGCCTTTGTTGAATGGTATCGAAACTACTAAGGTTTTAAATGATAAGTTCCCTCAAGTAAAAGTATTAGCATTATCGGTTGAGGAGAATGAAACTACCATTTTAAAAATGTTACGGGCTGGAGCAAAGGGATATTTAATGAAAGACACCAAAAAAGAAATTTTGGAAGAAGCCCTTAATCAAGTTATCGAGAAAGGATATTACCATACCAATACCATTTCAAAGTTGTTAATAGGTTCGCTAACTAAAGATGAAACAGCGGTACAGTTAAAAGAACGGGAAGTAGAGTTTATAAAACATGCTTGTACCGAAATGACCTATAAAGAAATTGCCGAAAAAATGTTTTTGAGCCCCAAAACCATTGAAGGGTACCGTGACTCCATTTATGAAAAACTTAATTTAAAAAACAGAATTGGCTTAGTCTTGTATGCAATTAGGAATGGACTATTTGAACCTTAAGTGGTTAAAATAACTCTCCAACTTCCTTTTTAACATATGTAAGAGCTTTTTGTGAAGGAGTTACTTCTTCCATAAAATGGCGTAATACCCACTCTTGCATCGTGTTTGCTGTATTTTCGTTCTCATGCATGGCTCCTTGTCGTATCACGTGAATAGTGGCGTTTTTTGCAGCTTGTATTAAATTCCAACACTCCAGAGAAACATAAATTTGTTGAGTAATATTATGTTCAAACTCTTGTTCAATATTTTTTATTAATAATTTTTCATAATCTTCCACACTTTCCGAATAAGGTTTTACCCTTACTAGCAATTTGTTTGGGTCAATCCGTTCTAGTAAAAGTGTTAGCCGTTCGTAGGCTTGCAGTCGCGTAGGGAGTAATTTATTTTGGGCTTCTTTTTGTATTAAATATCTGCGTCGGCCTTCTTCATTAGCAGTGTGACCTTTAAAAAAATAATAGGCAACAATACCAACTACAATAGCTGGTAGTAAAAAGGCCACGTAACTTATAAGCTGTTCTATTTCCATTGATGGGTGTTTTGGTGATAAAAATAAAAATTAATACCGAACCTTGTTTTTCTTTTTCATATCTTTTACATTCTTCTTTTCTTCTTTCCTATGATAATTACCACCTAAGTGAGGACTATCCTGTAATTCTTGCATACTATTAAAAGGAACCACATTTTTTACGTACGTAAAAGTTTGAGCAAGATTTTTCATCAAATTTCGATCACCTAAGGTAATTTCTACATCGTCCATTGTGAGTTGGCAGGGATGTTCGTAACCACAAGCGTGTGTCATCTCAAGAAATTCTTTTCTGAAATTTTTAAAATAGAAATGTGTTCTAACAGATTTATCATCAATATTAATGCCTCGTTGCAACCACTTATTTTGTGTAGCCACTCCACTGGGACAAGTGTTATTATGACATTGCTGTGCTTGTATGCAACCAATAGAGAGCATGGCTTCACGAGCAACATTAATACAATCTACACCTAATGAAAAAGCCATTACTGCACGAGCAGGAAAACCTAATTTACCACTGCCTATAAAAACAATACGATCGCATAGGTCATGTTTTTTGAAAATTTGATATACTTCTGCAAAGCCAAAAATCCAAGGTAATGCTACGTGATCTGCAAAACTAGGCGGGGCAGCACCTGTTCCTCCTTCGCCACCATCAACTGTTATGAAATCGGGACCTTTATTAGTTTTTTCCATCAATTCAGCAAGCTTTTTCCAGTCATCCAGTTTTCCTACAGCAGATTTAATTCCAACTGGAAGTCCGGTAGCTTCTGCAATATCTTCAACAAAATCAATTAACCCTTCAATGTCTTCAAAAGCAGTATGTGATGGTGGTGAAATTACATCTTTCCCCATGGGTACGTGTCGAATTTCAGCAATTTCAGCAGTTATTTTTGATCCAGGTAAAACACCGCCCTTACCAGGTTTTGCACCTTGCGATAGTTTTACTTCAATGGCGCGTACCTGTGGGTTTTCGTTAACGAGTTGGATCATTTTTTCCATAGAAAAATCTCCATTTTCGTCCCTAACTCCAAAATAACCAGTACCAAAGTGAAAAACAACGTCGCTTCCTGTTTTATGATAAGGAGACAAGCCTCCTTCTCCCGTATTGTGATATGCGCTTGCAAAAGCACAGCCTCGATTTAAAGATTCTACTGCTCTGGCTGAAAGCGATCCAAAACTCATAGCCGAAACATTAATTACCGATGCTGGTCTGTACGGTTTTTTTCTTCTTCCTTCCCCCATCACCTTAGCACAAGGTAAAAAGTAGGGGTCATTTACATTTGGATGCCCTTTTTTTAATTTATAGGGAAGCATGGCATTGTTTACAAAAATGTAGTTAGGTTCATAAATGTCCCTATCGGTACCAAACCCTTCATAATTGTTTTCATTTTTTGCCGAGGCATAAATCCAGCCTCGCTCAATACGATTAAAAGGAAGTTCTTCTCGATTATTAGCTACTATATATTGCCTAAGTTCAGGGCCAATACTTTCTAGCATATATCTAAAATGGCCAACAAGAGGAAAGTTGTGTAGAATGGTATGTTTTTTACTGAAAAATATATCCTTTATAGCAACTAATACCAAAACAACAAGTACCCAAGCCCACCAAGGAATTGATTTTATAAATTCTAAAATGGAATCCATTAATAAAAATAATTTATGAAGTTATATGAAAGCAACTAAATTTATAATGCTTTTAAAAACTAAAGATACTTGTTTTTGCAGAAAAGACAAGAGACCCTTTTGTTTATAAATTATAGGAAAAGCGCGTATGGTTTTAATTGATTTTAAGTATTTTTCAGCTTCGGAAAATTTCAGAAAAACAAATAGATTTGCAAGAATATCTTCAACAGTTAAATGAAGCACAGCGTGCGCCAGTATTACAAAAAGATGGTGCCATGATTGTTATTGCCGGTGCCGGTTCTGGCAAAACGCGTGTACTTACATACCGAATTGCCTATCTAATGTCGCAAGGGGTCGATCCTTTTAATATTTTGTCGTTGACTTTTACTAATAAAGCAGCACGAGAAATGAAAGGCCGAATTTCCCAAATTGTTGGAAGTAGTGAAGCTAAAAACTTGTGGATGGGGACTTTTCATAGTGTTTTTGCGAAAATTCTACGCTTCGAAGGACATCGGTTAGGGTACCCTTCAAATTTTACTATCTACGACACCCAAGATTCACACAGTGTAATTCGTGCTGTTATTAAAGAAATGCAGCTGGATAAAGATGTATATAAATACAAACAGGTGTATTCACGTATTTCTTCTTATAAAAATAGCTTAATAACCGTTAAAGCTTATTTTAATAATGCTGAATTGATGGAAGCCGACGCTATGGCTAAAATGCCACGTTTAGGAGATATTTATAATAATTATGTGGAGCGTTGCTTTAAAGCAGGAGCGATGGATTTTGATGACCTGTTACTAAAAACAAACGAACTACTTACTCGTTTTCCCGATGTGTTGATGCATTACCAAAACCGGTTTCGATACATCTTAGTAGATGAGTACCAAGATACCAACCACAGTCAGTATCTAATAGTAAAGGCTTTGAGTGATCGGTTTCAAAACATTTGTGTGGTAGGTGATGATGCACAAAGTATTTATGCTTTTAGAGGAGCAAATATTAATAACATTTTAAATTTTCAGAAGGATTATGACGATGTTAAAATGTATCGGTTAGAACAAAACTACCGGTCTACAAAAAACATTGTAAATGCAGCTAATAGCATTATTGAAAAAAATAAAACCCGACTTGATAAAATAGTCTGGACCGCCAATGATGAAGGAAATAAAATAAAGGTAAATCGTACGATGACCGATGGTGATGAAGGTCGCTTTGTAGCCAGTTCCATTTTTGAAACAGCGATGAATAATCAATTAAACCATGATAATTTTGCTGTTTTATACCGTACCAATGCACAATCGAGAGCTATTGAAGATGCATTGCGAAAACGTGATATTCCCTATAGAATTTACGGCGGACTTAGTTTTTACCAACGGAAAGAGATTAAAGACGTAATTGCTTATTTGCGTCTTATTTTAAACCCTAAGGACGAAGAAGCTTTAAAGCGCGTTATTAATTATCCCGCTAGAGGAATAGGGCAGACTACTATGGAAAGACTTACGGTTGCAGCTAACCATTACAATCGTTCTATTTTCGAAGTGATGCAAAACCTAGATAAGATTAATTTAAAAATTAATAAAGGCACACAAGGTAAGCTCGAAGACTTTGTAACGATGATTCAAAGCTTTCAGATTTTTAATAAAAATCAAGATGCATTTCAAGTTGCAGAACATGTAGCTAAAAAAACAGGATTGCTTCAAGAGTTGAAAAAAGATGGAACTCCTGAAGGTATAGCGCGTATAGAAAATATTGAAGAGCTATTAAACGGAATGCGCGATTTTGTGGAAGAACAAAAAGAGTTAGCAGATACAACGGGTTCCTTAGCTGAATTTCTTGAAGATGTAGCTTTAGCAACTGATCTAGATAATGAGAAAGGAGATGATGATAAAGTAGCGCTTATGACCGTGCATTTAGCAAAAGGTCTTGAGTTTCCATACGTTTATATTGTAGGGATGGAGGAGGATCTGTTTCCTAGTGGTATGAATATGAATAGTCGTGCCGAACTGGAGGAGGAGCGCCGACTGTTTTATGTAGCTCTAACACGGGCAGAGAAACAAGCTTATTTAACCTATACGCAATCTAGATATCGTTGGGGAAAACTGATTGATGCTGAACCTAGTCGATTTATTGAAGAAATTGATGAAAGTTTTTTAGAATACCTGACTCCAAAAACTGAAAATCGTTTTAAAACCCTTATTGATGCTGATATTTTCGATGAGGTGGACAAAAGTAAACTACGACTTAATAAACCGAAAGCTGGAACACCACCAAAAGGACCATCTGAAGCTCAATTACAAAAACTAAGAAGGTTAAAGCCCGTTTCTAGTGATACCGACAAAAATTTTGACCCTAAAGCAGCCAGCCTTGATGTAGGAACTATGGTAGCACATGTACGTTTTGGAAAAGGAAAAATACTTTCTATAGAAGGAAAAGGAGCCGATACTAAAGCAGAAATCCAGTTTGACAATGGAGGTCTAAAAAAATTGTTGCTCCGCTTCGCCAAACTGGAAGTTCTTTCTTCTTAATAAGCATAAGCCTTTTTTATTCTATAGGTAAATATTCTGTTATAAAAGATGTTAATTGATCTTGTAAATCAATATTAGAAGCTTGGCTCCAATCTCCATGCCCTCCTTCATATACTGTAAAACTATTAGAAATCATATTGTCCGATAGTATTGTCTGTAATTTTTCACCATTACTTAAGGGAACTAAAGGATCTTTATCACCATAAAAAAGTATGGTAGGACTGCTACTTTTAGTTACTTGTAAAGCAGGGCTTATAAGTTCGGCAATATTACTATTTTGAGGGTAAGCAGATTCATCTACCAAAGCATTAAGTAATACTTGAAAATTTGGGTTTTCAGTATAAAACGGATCAGTAAAATCTGTTGGACCTACAATATCACAAACCATTTTTACTTTATCGTCTGTATCATACACATAATCGTACTGCAAGGCGATATGTGCTCCAGCACTTGCGCCAATTAAGCCAAATTCGGGAAGCAGTTCCAGTTCTTCACTTTCTTGTGTCAATTTATTAATTACTTGGCCTAAGTCTAAAAATTGATTAGGAAAAGCTGGTGTTGAAGGTGGGTTTGCTAATACATAGTTTATATTTACTATGGCGTGGTCTGGGTGCTTTTCTTTCAGAATTGGTATATACTCACTCATATCTTCCTTATCACCATCTATCCAGCCCCCACCGTGAATAAGTATGATTACTTTCGTTTTTTCAGAAGAACGTCCTTCTGGTAGGTAGAGATCATACTTTTGTTGTGGATTGTCGCCGTATGAAACATTTAGTTGGGTTTCCTCATCCAATGTTTGTTCATCTTCAAAAGTAGGTTTGTTTTCATCACTACAAGCCATGAAAAATAGGCTCAGTGTTAAAAAGATAGTAGTAAGAAAGCTTCGCTTCATATAAAAACTGTTTCAAGGTATTACTAACATACAACGCTTAATTTACTAAGACATTGTATATAACTTATTATCTAATTTTTTTAATGTGATAATTAATAATATTTTGAATATAAGAAGAATAAAAGTATTTTTATAATACCCTAAAAATGGTACTATGGCAGAATTTATCAAATTATACGAAGACAACCCAAACCCAAAAGAAGTAAAAAGAATTGTAAAAATAATTAGGGATGGAGGTTTGGTTATTTACCCTAGTGATACTGTGTACGCATTAGGATGCGATATTACAGATAATAGGGCTTTAGAACGGGTTGCTCAGTTAAAAGGAGTAAAGCTTGAAAAGGCTAATTTTTCTTTTGTTTGTGAAGATTTAAGCAACCTATCAGATTACGTTCGACAAATTAACACCTCTACATTTAAAATTTTAAAACGAGCATTGCCAGGGCCTTACACATTTATACTACCTGGGAACAATAATCTTCCTACTGTTTTTAAAAAGAAAAAAGAAGTGGGAATACGGGTGCCAAATAATAATATAACCCGTGCTATAGTAAGAGAGTTAGGAAATCCGATTGTTTCAACATCCATAAAAGATGAAGATGAAGTGATAGAGTATACAACCGATCCTGAGCTTATTTTTGAAAAGTGGGAGAAATTAGTAGACGTAGTGGTTGATGGTGGTTATGGAGATAACGTACCTTCAACCGTTATTGATTTAACAGGTGACGAACCTGTATTGATACGGGAAGGAAAAGGAAGCTTGGAAATTTAATTATCCCCTAATAAATGTTTAAGGCCAATAAAAATACTTTGTTCGGCTGCAGTGAATTCATCATCTATATAAAAAAGCTCTTTAATGCGCTTGAATAAGGAGTCTATTTCCTTTTTGGTGTAGTTGTACTTTTCTATTGTGTATTCAATTTTTTGAACACTTTCATAATCACTGTCTTTCTCAAATTCATTGTGAATTTTTTTATAATCGACATTGCTTACTTTAGATTTTATATAGTCTACTTCTTCTTTGGTTTCAATAAAATCTGCGTGCGCACAATATAATAAGATATAAGCTTTTAATTCTTCTCGTGTCCAATTGGTTGTTATTGATTCCATGGTTTTATTTCTTATTGTTTTTTTCTTCAAACTCGGTGAGTCGTATGTTGGTTTGTTTATTTAATTTCTTCTTAAAAAAAGCTGTCCAGCCTAATAAAAAACCAGTAACACCCATAGATTGTTTAGACCATTTATAGAGATTAAAGCTATCTAGATGGTTGATAATCTTCCCGTCTTTAAATTCAAATTTGGCATTGATAACATTGTGCACTTTTCTGCCTTTTTTTCCGAAGGTATAATAGGCTTCCCAACGGGCTGTTCCTTTTTCAGGTGTGTATTCTATATGCGTAGTTTTTATTTTAAAATCTTTTCCTTGTTGCGAACTACACAACATGCGCCACATATTTTTTGCTTTTTCTCCCCGTAATATCCCGAAAGCGGGATCTTCAAAAGTTACATCGTCGTGATATGTTTCTACCATGCGCTCAGCATCTAAATGCTCAAAAGCTTGATAAAATTTTTCAATGATATTTTCTTCTTGTTTCATTGTTATTACTAATGTAGCTAAAAAAACCCGGCAACTTGCCGGGTTTTAAATTATTTTAAGATTTTGTAACCTTAGTTAATTTTTGGGTCTTTTAATCCATCTTCGATCATATTATAAAATTGATCGATTTTAGGTAATACTACAATTCGCGTTCTACGGTTTTTAGATTTACCATCAGATGTGTCATTACCAGCTAAAGGAACATACTCACTACGTCCACCAGCTGTCATACGAGCTGGAGCAACGCCAAAGTCATCTTGTAGTGTTCTTACTACAGCTGTAGCACGAAGTACACTTAAATCCCAGTTATCTTGAATACATCCTGTACTAATAGGATCAGTATCTGTGTGACCTTCAACTAAAAATTCAAAATCTGGTTTCGCCTTAACAACAGTAGCTACTTTTCCAAGTACCTGACGGGCTTTACTAGTAATTTGGTAGCTTCCACTTCGGAACAATAACTTGTCCGAAATATTAACAAAAACTACTCCTTTTTCAACACTTATTTCAATGTCCTCATCATCTAAGTTACCAATGGCACCTTTTAAGCTTTGAACTAATGCAAGGTTTACAGAGTCACGACGAGTAACGGCATCTTGTAACTTACGTATGGTAAGATCTTTCTCTTTTAAACTTTCTAATGATTTTTCTAAGTTTGAAGCACCTTTTCTTGTTAGATCTGTAAAGTCACCAATTTGCTTAATTAAATCACCATTCGTAGCATTTAATGATGCTACTTGGCTTCTTAGAGAGTTGTTTGATGCTTCTAATCCCGATTTTTCGGAAAGGCAATCGTTAAGTTTTACGGTTGCAGTGTTCAATAAATCTTGTGTTTTTTCATGCTTGTCCTGTAAGTCAGCATATTTCTTTTTTGAAACACACGAAGTAAACAGAAGACCAGAGCAAGCAGCCAGAATCAATATTTTTTTCATAATTATCTTGTTTAAATTGTTACCCAAAATTATTAAAAGCAAGAGTAGCGTAGTAACGATTAACAATACTTTAAGTAAAATTTATCAGAGGTCGTTAAAACGTCGCTTATTTCGGGCAAAATAAGACCAAACAACAGATTTTTTGTTGAAATATTTAAAATTAGAAGCGTATAATTTTCTCTTTTTCAGAAAAGTATAAAAAAGAGTGTAAAAACTTAAGTGTGCTTTAAAAATTGCTCCAATGTGCTTAAATTTCCCTTGTATTAAAAATTGGATTGCAGCTAAACCATCTAAAAGCATCCTGATTAAAAGTATGAAAAAAACCTTTGGACCTTTTATGTTTTTAAGTAACATAAGTAAGGTGTTTCTGAAATTATAAAACGTTTTTTTTGGATTCTCAGTAGCGAGTGTTGCACCACCCACATGATATACTTTTGAAGTTCCTATATATTTAATTACTCCTCCATTACTTTGCAACCTCCAACAAAGATCGATTTCCTCTTGGTGTGCAAAAAAGTCTTCATCAAAACCATTAGCTTTTTCAAAAACATCTTTTTTTATAAACAAGCAGGCGCCACTGGCCCAAAAAATTGTTTTCTCGTCATTATATTGACCTGTATCCTTTTCAATAGTATTAAAAATACGGCCCCTACAAAAAGGATATCCTAGTTTGTCAATATATCCACCGGCTGCACCAGCATATTCAAAATAGTCTTTATTTTTATAGTCGAGTATTTTAGGTTGTGCAGCGACAAGGTTAGGGGTTGTTTTAAAAGCTTCTGCAATAGGGGAGAGCCAGTTTTGGGTTACTTCTACGTCACTGTTTAGCAATACAAAAATATCTTCTTCTAGATTTTTAAGAGCTTCGTTATAGCCTTTGGCATATCCGCCGTTTGTATTATTTTGTATAATGTTAACTTCAGGAAAGTTTTCTGTAAGAAATGAAACTGAATCATCAGTCGAGGCATTATCAGCTACATAAACTGTTGCTTCTTTAGAAAATGACAATACAGAAGGTAGAAAAGTTTCTAGCAGTTGCTTTCCATTCCAATTTAGTATAACTATGGCTATTTTCACGGTTGCAAAATAGTGAAATTTAAGTTTAAAAAATAAAACCGCCCCTGTTGTAGGGACGGCTTTTAATATATTTTTAAACCTGAGTTTGTTTATATATCGTCAAAACTTACATCGGTAAAATCAGAGGCTGCAGAATCCACTTGATTGGTTTCTTCTTCCTCATCTTTTTTATAATTTTTTTGGTGACGTTCGCTAATTACTTCTTCACCTTTCTCATTAATGATAAAATCGGTCATTTCCTCAAGATTGTCTCTAAAGTCTTGAAAATCTTCTTTATACAAATAAATTTTATGCTTCTTATAATGGTACGATCCATCGTCGTTTGTAAACTTCTTGCTTTCGGTTATTGTTAGGTAATAATCTCCTGCTTTTGTAGCTCTTACATCAAAAAAATACGTGCGTCTTCCCGCTCGCATCACTTTAGACTGTATTTCTTCTTGCTCCATCGTATGCTGCTCGCTCATTAGTTTTAATTTTTGTTAAGTTTTTCCAAAAATCTAAAAAAAATAGATATATGACAAGTATTCATTACATTTCTTTTTCTGAAAGTTGTTTTGCATACAATTCTTTATAGTACCCTTCTTCTTTTATAAGTTGATTATGAGTGCCTTGCTGAATTATTTTCCCTTCATCTAATACGATTGTTTTGTCAGCATTCTTGGCTGAAGAAATTCGGTGACTTACAATAATCGTTGTTTTATCTTGGGAAATTTCGTGCAAATTATTTAAGATTTCTTCTTCCGTTTCAGTATCTACTGCAGAGAGGCAATCATCAAATAATAGTATTTGTGGATCCTTAATAATTGCACGGGCTATAGATACTCTTTGCTTTTGCCCACCACTAAGGGTAATACCACGTTCTCCTAAAACCGTATCATATCCTTTACTAAAACCTATTATATTTTTGTGCACGGCAGCTCTTTTAGCAGCTTGAATAACTTCAGCTTCATCGGCCTCTTCTTTACCAAAGCGAATGTTGTTTTTAATACTGTCGCTAAATAGAAATGCATCTTGAGGAACATAACCAATGCTGCCTCGTAAATTATCTAAGTTTAGTTGTTTAACAGGGATATCGTCAATTTTTAATGAGCCTTGTTGTACATCATACAATCGACCAATCAACTCAAGTATGGTCGATTTACCAGAGCCTGTATGCCCAATTATAGAAAGAGTTTCTCCTGGATTTACAGTAAATGAAACATTTTTTAAAGCCGTGATATTGGTATCTGGATAGGTGTAAGATAAATTTTCAAACGCTATTTTTCCGCGAATAGGAGTTTCTTTTGCAGTTTGATTTGTAATCTCTGGTTCTTCACTTAAAAATTCATTAATTCGTTTTTGCGAAGCTTCTGCACGTTGTATCATCGAGCTTACAAAGCCTACAACCGCTACGGGCCACGTTAGCATATTTACATAAATTAAAAACTCGACAATCGTTCCTACTTCAATTTTTCCATCTATAAAACGTTGTCCACCTATATAAATCACCAAAATATTACTGGCACCAATCAATAAAATCATCAACGGGAAAAAAAGTGCTTGTACCTTAGCTAGGTCTATGTTTTTTTCGCGGCTACCTTCAGCTAAATCAGCAAAATTTTCATTAGTTCGTGGTTCAATTCCGTAGGCTTTAATTACAGCCACCCCGCTAAAACTTTCTTGAGTAAAGGAGGTGAGTTTTGATAGGTATTGTTGAACAGCTGTACTTTTTTTGTTTATTTCAACACTTAATTTATAAATAAGCACTGAAAGTATGGGTAATGGAGCCACGGCGTATGCTGTAAGTACGGGAGCGGTGTAAAACATATAGCTTATAGCTACCACAAAAAGCGTTATTGTTCTAGTGCTATACATCACTGCAGGACCCACATATAAGCGCACCTTAGACACATCTTCACTAATACGGTTCATTAAATCACCTGTTCTATTTTGTTTGTAAAAACTCAGTGAAAGTCGTTCGTATTGCTGAAATATTCTGTTTTTAAGGTCGTATTCTACATGCCGTGAGACAACAATAATTGTTTGTCGCATTAAGAACGTGAAAAAAGCCGAAAGTAACGTGGCGCCAACAATTAATAGAATGTTTTGTAGCAACTCACTCTTTACATATGCAAGATCTGTAATATCATCATTTATATAAGCACGAACCACATCTACAGAATCCCCAATTTTTTTTGGGACAACAATAGTGAAAATAGTTGCGGCTATTGTAATTAAAAGCCCCGCCAAAAGACGGCCTCGGTATTTTATAAAATATTGATTGAGATATTGTAGCTCTTTCATTTAATGGTCTGAAATTTATTAACAAATTCTTCTTTTAGCTATAAATTCTTTGTGTGATTATCAATAAACTCGTATTTTTGCACGTCCTTTTTAAGGGATGCATAAAAAACAAAAATATTATGGTGACTGAAGTATTAAATACAAATGAACTTCAAAAAGTAGACCCTGTTTTCGGGCAAATGTCTTTCGACAATCACGAGCAAATCGTTTTTTGCAACGACAAAGATACAGGATTAAAAGCAATAATTGGTATCCACAATACGGTTTTAGGACCTGCACTTGGAGGTACTAGAATGTGGCAATACACGAGTGAATGGGAAGCCTTGAACGATGTGCTTCGCCTATCTCGAGGTATGACTTTTAAATCTGCTATTACTGGGTTAAACTTAGGAGGAGGAAAAGCTGTGATTATTGGTGATGCTAAAACGCAAAAAACACCAGAACTAATGAAACGCTTTGGTGAGTTTGTTCACTCATTAAGTGGTAAGTACATAACAGCGGAAGATATTGGGATGACAACAGGCGATATGGATCTTGTACGTTCAGTGACACCTTATGTTACAGGTATTTCTGAAACGTTAGGTGGAGCAGGAAATCCATCTCCAATTACTGCGTATGGTGTGTTTATGGGTATGAAAGCAGCTGCAAAGTATGCTTTCGGATCTGACATATTAGAAGATCGTGTAGTATATGTTCAAGGAATTGGAAATGTAGGAGAAGCTTTGGTAGAAAACCTTACTAACGAGGGAGCTAAAGTGTATATTACAGATATTAACCAAGAACGTTTGGAAGAAGTTCGCGATAAGTATAGTGCAACTATCTATGAAGGCGATAATATCTATGCAGAAGAAATGGATATTTATGCACCTTGTGCCCTTGGAGCAACCGTAAACGACCAAACCATAAACCAACTTAAAGCTAAAGTGATTGCAGGAGCAGCTAACAACCAGTTAGCCGAAGAGCAAAAACACGGTTTACAGTTACGTGAAAAAGGTATCGTTTATGCACCAGACTTTTTAATTAATGCCGGTGGTATTATAAATGTATATGCCGAGTTGGAAAACTACGGTCGTCAAGAGATAATCCGTAAGACCGAAAATATCTTCAACACGACACTCGAAATATTAAAGAATGCTGAGAGTAAAGATGTTACTACACACCAAGCAGCCTTTGATATGGCAAACGCTAGAATAGCGGCAAGAAAAGAGAAAATGTAGTTTTTAACTATATTAAAATAGTATATTTGCAACGCACAAGAATAAGCTTGTGCGTTGTTTATTTATAAATGTTCTTTATTTTAAAATATGCTCACAAGAAGACATATTAGAGTCAAAGTTTTACAATCAACTTACGCTTTTTTTCAAAGTGAACACCAAGACCTTGACAAGCAGGAAAAATTTCTATTGTACAGCATGGATCAAATGCAAGACTTGTATGTTTTGCTGCTTCAATTAATGGTTGAAGTAAAGGATCATGCTGAAAACTTCCTTCAGAAATCGCAACAAAAACATCTGGCAACAGCCGAAGAAAAAAATCCCAATCGTAATTTTGTTGATAATACGGTGATTCAGCTAATTGAAGCAAATCCAGAACTTGCTGAAATACTGAAGAATAAAAAACTGAATTATTGGCAAGATGACAATGAATATATCAATATTATATTCAATGCATTAAAAGAGAAAGATTTTTATCAAGAGTATATTTCCAAAAAGGAAGTTTCATTTAAAGAGGATAGGGATTTTATTGTTAAGTTTTATAAAGAAGTAGTAGCTCCCGACGAAAAGCTTTACGACTATTTGGAAGATAAACGCTTAACGTGGTTGGATGATTTTCCATTGGTGAATACAGCAATGGTGAAAATGCTCTCTAAAATTTCAGAAAAAAATGTAGCTACTATTTTGGTTCCATCATTGTATAAAAATGATGATGACCGAGAGTTTGCTTTAAAACTACTTCGGAAAGTAGTACTGAACAATGAAAAGCTAGATAATGAAATAGACGGCAAAACACCAAATTGGGATAAAGATCGTATTGCAGATATTGATATGATTATCCTTAAAATAGGTATATCTGAATTCCTGTATTTTCCTTCTATTCCGGAGCGTGCCACTATTAATGAGTGTCTTGAAATATCGAAAGAGTACTCAACACCTAAAAGTAGTAGCTTTATTAATGGAATACTGGATAAACTGGTAAAAGAGTATACTAAAGAAGGGAAGCTTAATAAAATGGGCCGAGGCCTTCAATAGAAGTAAAAAAATAAGTATTTTAGCGGCGCTTAAACATAAAATATATATATACTATGAAAAAATCGATTTTAATTTTAGCTGTATTATCTGCTTTTGCATTTACATCATGTAAAGAAAAAGCTTCAGATAAAGTAAATGAAGAAAATGTAGCAGCAGCTGCAGACCGTGATGCAGATGCATCTAAATTTCCGGTAATGAAATTTGACAAAACAGACTTTGACTTTGGAACTATTGCTAAAGGCGAGAAAGTAGAGCACGAATTTAAGTTCACTAACACTGGCGATGCTCCTTTGGTAATAGTTAATGCTACAAGTAGCTGTGGTTGTACTGTACCAGAATATTCAAAAGAAGCAATTGCACCTGGTGAAGATGGAACACTTCTAGTTAAATACGATGGTAGTGGTGTTAACCAAGTTAGTAAAACTGTAACTATTGTTGCTAATACTGAAAAAGGAAAAGAGACCTTAAAAATTAAAGCCTTTGTAACGCCTAACAATGGTGGTGAAGGTCAAAATATGCTTAAAACAAGCTAATTTATAAATTAAAAGAATAGACTATTTTTATGGAACAAATTCAAGGCTTTCTCCCTATTATCTTATTGTTTGCAGTGATGTATCTTTTTTTAATACGTCCGCAAATGAAAAAGCAAAAACAAGAAAAAAAGTTTGCTAAAGAAATTAAAAAAGGGGATAAGGTAATCACCAAAAGCGGAATGCATGGTAAAATTTTAGACTTAAATGATGATGGTACCTGTATTATCGAAACTGGTGCTGGTAAAATGAAATTTGAGCGTTCTGCCCTTTCTATGGAGATGAGCGAAAAGTTAAATGCTCCTCAGACTCCTGCAAAGAAGGAAAAGAAATAGTTTTATCTTAACTGAATATAAAAACCCCACAACTTCAATTGTTGTGGGGTTTTTTGTTTGTTCACGTTATTTGTGGCTTCGACTCCGCTCAGCCCCAAATACGGTCGTTTTTGCTTCTTTTTATTTTTCCTTTTCTGCTAGCAATTGAGCAATGTTTACAATTACTTCTATAGCCTTTTGCATATTCTCTACCGGTACATATTCATAACGACCGTGGAAGTTGTGTCCGCCAGCAAAAATATTGGGGCAAGGCAAGCCCATAAAGCTTAGTTGAGAACCATCTGTACCGCCTCTAATGGGTTTAATAATAGGTTTAATGCTTGCTTTCTTCATTGCTTCTTCGGCAAGGTCAACTATGTGCATTACAGGTTCAATTTTTTCACGCATATTAAAGTATTGATCTTTTATTTCAATCGTAATCAATTCTTTTTCGTGCTGAGCATTAATTTCATCTGCTAATTTAACCATCATTTCTTTTCGAGCTTCAAAATGGTCTTTATCGTGATCCCGTATAATATACTGTAGCTTTGTGCCGTCTACTTCTCCATTTACACTCTGTAGATGGAAAAAACCTTCGCGACCTTCTGTATGTTCGGGTGTTTCCATTCTAGGTAATGAGTTAATATAATCTGTTGCAATGTACATACTGTTAATCATTTTTCCCTTGGCTGTTCCAGGATGAACAATTTTACCTTTAACATTTACAACGGCTCCAGCAGCATTGAAATTTTCATATTCTAATTCACCAATTTGGCTACCGTCCATGGTGTAAGCCCATTCAGCACCAAACTTTTCCACATCAAATTTATGAGCACCACGGCCAATTTCTTCATCGGGAGTAAAGCCAACTCGTATTTTTCCGTGTTTTATTTCGGGATGATTTACTAAATATTCCATAGCTGAAACAATTTCAGCAACTCCCGCTTTATCATCTGCACCTAATAAGGTAGTACCATCTGTAGTGATTAATGTTTGCCCTTTATAAAGTAGAAGGTCATCAAACTCGTCTGGTGAGAGAATTATATTCTTATCAGCGTTTAAAACGATGTCCTTTCCATCATAATTTTCAACAATCTGCGGATTCACATTGGCACCAGTAAAGTCTGGCGATGTGTCAAAATGTGATACAAACCCGATAGTAGGAACTTCGTGATTCACATTTGAAGGTAGGGTTGCCATAATATAAGCGTTATCGTCTATGGTAACGTCTTCTAGGCCAATCTGTTTTAACTCTTTGGCCAATGCATTGGCAAGATTCCATTGTTTTTCGGTGCTAGGCGTGCTGTCGCTTTCTGGGTCACTTTCCGTATCAACAGTAACGTAGCTGAAAAAGCGATCAATAAGGTGTTGTTTATCTATCATAATTTTTCTTTTTTGCATTACAAATTAAAGCATAATCAAAATAACCATTACATTCTTTCTTGCTATTTTTGCCGCATATTCCTTTTATCTATGTACAAATCTATAATCCGTCCAATTCTTTTTCAATCTGATCCTGAAAAAGTACACCACTTTACTTTTAAAATGATTCGCTTTTTCCACAAAATAGGATTTGGTGGAGCTTTTCGAAATACTTATAAAGTAAACGATAAAAGATTGGAGCGGGAGGTCTTCGGACTTAAATTTCCTAATCCAGTGGGATTAGCAGCTGGTTTTGATAAAGATGCTAAATTGTACAAGGAGCTTTCAAATTTAGGCTTTGGGTTTATTGAGATAGGCACCGTTACCCCAAAACCCCAAGAAGGAAACTCTAAAAAACGGTTGTTCCGTTTAAAGAAAGATAGTGCGATTATCAATAGAATGGGATTTAACAATGGTGGGGTAAAAGAAGCGGTTGAAAAGCTTAAAAAAAACTACCCAGTGGCTGAGCGAGGTCATGTACTTATTGGTGGAAACATAGGTAAAAACAAGGTGACACCCAATGAAAATGCAGTTGATGATTATGTAACCTGCTTTGAGGCTCTCTTTGATTATGTAGATTATTTTGTGGTAAATGTAAGTTCACCAAACACGCCAAATTTAAGAGCATTACAAGATAAAGAACCATTAACAAAACTACTTAAAACACTTGTTTTAAAAAGAGAAGAATTCTTTAAGTTAAGAGGAGTTGAAGTCAAGCCAATATTGTTGAAAATAGCCCCAGATTTGACAGACGGACAATTGTTGGATATTATAGACATTGTTTCAGAAACAAAAATAGATGGGATTATTGCAACCAATACAACTATTTCAAGAGAAGGTCTTGTTTCAGAAAACAAAACCGAAATGGGAGGTTTGAGTGGTAAACCATTAACAAACCGCTCTACTGAAGTGATTCGTTTTCTTTCAGAAAAAAGTAAGAAAGGTTTTCCAATAATTGGAGTAGGAGGGATCCATAGCCCTGAAGATGCTTTGGAAAAACTAGAAGCTGGTGCAAGCTTGGTACAGTTGTACACTGGTTTTATATACGAAGGCCCCCAATTGATTAAAGATATAAACAAGGCTATTTTAGACCAATAACCTTTATGATAGAAAACCTACTATCTTTTGCATTAGCTACCGTGGCTTTGGCATTTTCACCAGGACCAGACAATATCTATGTGTTAACGCAATCGTTGGTTAATGGAGTAAAAAGCGGAATTGCTACTACTGCGGGTTTGGTTACAGGTTGTATTGTGCATACTACTTTTTTAGCTTTTGGTCTTTCAGCAATTATTACAACTTCCCCAGCTTTATTTTATGGAGTTAAGGTGCTAGGTGCTCTGTATTTACTGTATTTAGCTTACGTTGTTTTTAAAAGTGATGCAACAATTGCCGTTCCTGTTGCTTCAGAAGGAAAAACAAATAGAACACCAACAAAAACAAATGGTCAACTATTTAAACAAGGGGTTATTATGAATTTGGTGAATCCTAAAGTAATGATTTTCTTTCTAGCTTTCTTTCCAGCTTTTCTCTGGAATGAAACTGAAAATACCGTAAGTCAATTTTATATTTTAGGTATTATTTTTATGGTAGTTTCATTTTTGGTTTTTGGATTAATAGCTTTTCTAGCAGGTAGTATTTCATCTTATATATTGAAGCATAAATCAGTTGGTATAGTTTTAAAGTGGTTGCAGGTAGTAGTTTTTATCGGTATAGCCATTTTTATTTTAATTCCATAGTCAGAATTATAAAAAGCTTGAGATTGCATTTTAAAATCTATTATCTTTGAAGTAATGCAAAAAATCAAACTAATAGAGTGTCCTAGAGACGCCATGCAAGGGATAAAGGATTGGGTGCCAACTCAAAGTAAGGTTCAATATATACAGTCGCTATTGCGGTGTGGCTTTGATACTATAGATTTCGGAAGTTTTGTTTCGCCCAAGGCAATTCCACAAATGAAGGATACAGCCGAAGTGCTCTCGCAGCTAGACCTTTCTAAAACCGATAGTAAATTATTGTCAATTGTTGCCAATGTTCGAGGGGCAGAGGATGCAGTAAAACACCCAGAAATTGATTATTTAGGGTATCCTTTTTCCATTTCGGAAAACTTCCAAATGCGAAACACCCATAAAACTATTGCCCAATCGCTTGATATTTTGAAAGAAATTCTTAATTTGGCCAATGCAAACGATAAACAAGTAGTTGCTTATTTATCAATGGGTTTCGGTAATCCCTACGGAGACCCTTGGAATGTTGAGATTGTAGCAGATTGGACCGAAAAATTATCAGCCATGGGTGTTAAAATCTTATCATTAAGCGATACGGTAGGTTCCTCAACACCCGATATCATTGACTATTTGTTTTCAAATTTAATCCCTCATTATCCCCATATTGAGTTTGGAGCTCATTTACATACAACCCCCGCGTTGTGGCATGAAAAAATAGATGCTGCATACAAAGCTGGTTGTTTTAGATTTGACGGTGCTATACAAGGTTTTGGGGGGTGCCCAATGGCCAAAGATGAATTAACAGGAAATATGCCAACTGAGAAGATGTTAAGTTATTTCACTACTATAAAAGCTGATTGCAATGTAAACCCAATGGCATTTGAAAGTGCCTATAATGAAGCAACTAAAATATTTAATAAATATCATTAGCATGAAAAAACGATTACTAGTAATGCCTTTTTTTGCATTTTTCTTATTGGTTGGCTGCAATATTTTAGAGCCTATACAGGAAGAGCCTTTCTTCGGAAAAGGAATTGTGACCATTAAGTTCTTACAGATTAATGATGTTTATGAGATAGCACCATTGCAAGGTGGTAAATACGGCGGTATGGCTCGTGTTGCTTATGTTCGAGATTCTATTAAAGAGCGAAATCCAAATACTTTTTTATTTATGGCGGGAGATTTTTTAAATCCATCCTTGCTGGGTAATTTAAAAAAAGATGGAGAACCAATTAAGGGTAAGCAAATGGTTGAAGTAATGAATGCTATGGACTTTGATTTGGTGACTTTTGGGAATCATGAATTTGATCTTACCGAAGAAGAATTACAAAAACGTCTTGATGAGTCTACATTCCCTTGGGTTTCTTCAAATGTACTCCATGTGACACCAGATGGCACAAAACGCCCTTTTGAAACAAAATTAGAAATGGGAAAAGAGCCTATTTCAGACTATAAAACCCTTTTTGTAAAAGACTCTTTAGGGAATGAAGTACGATTTGGTTTTATTGGTTTGACCTTAGATTCAAACCCTAAAGAATACGTCCATTATGGTAATATTTATAAGCAAGCTAAGCGGGCTCACGATTTGGTGTATCCAAAAGTAGATTTTGTAATAGGGTTAACCCATTTAACGATAGACCAAGACCATGAATTAGCTAAAGAATTACCAGGAATTCCATTGATAATGGGTGGTCATGAGCACGTAAGTAATTTAGAAAGAGAAGGTAATACAGTTATTGCTAAAGCGGACGCCAATGCTATTTCCATGTACATACATACATTAGTTTATAATCTTCGTACACAAGTATTATATGTAAACTCTAAGATTATGTATTTAGATGAGAAAGTGCCGTTACAGTCTAATGTAGATAGGTTAGTTAAAAAATGGAATGAAGTATTGGATACAGAACTTTCAAAAGTAGTATCTAACACCAATGAAGTTATTTACAGGCCAAAGACGCCCTTAGACGGAACAGATAGTGCAAACAGAAGTATACAAACCAATTTAGGTGATAAAGTAACAGAATCTATGGCCTTTGCATATAATTATAAAGTAGATGCAGCATTGGTTAATGGAGGCTCTTTTCGAGTGGACGATATGCTTTCTGGTAGTTTAACTAGTGTGGATGTTTTTAGAGTCTTGCCTTTTGGAGGCAGCGTTTTAAAAGTAGATATGAAAGGTGAGTTACTAAAAGAAGTGTTAGACTACGGAAAATCACAACGTGGAAACGGAGCTTATCTTCAACGCTATAAAATTTCACAAAACACATCAGGAGATTGGTTAATAGGAGGAAAAACTATTAATTACAAAAAAACATATACAATTGCATTAAGTGATTTTCTTTTAAAAGGGTTAGACATTCCGTTTTTAACCGAAAACAATGGAGGTGTTGTAAAAATATACGAGCCAGAGGAAAATGAACTGGCTTTCGATATCAGAAAATCATTAATCAGCTATTTAAAATCTATTTAACCACTTAATTTTGAATATTTTGCGAATATTATAAAGAAATTCTTAGTTTTACGGCTTAATTTTTATAGCCTATGAAAATAGTAAAGTACATTCTTATTGTATTATTAGTGGCTCTAGTAATCATTCAATTTGTCCGTCCAGAAAAGAACAATGATGGCTATGAGAGTGTGATCTTTTTTGAAAAAGAAACAAAGCCTTCTGCTGAGGTAGCTTTATTATTAAAAGAAAACTGTTACGATTGCCATAGTAATCAAACTCAATATCCTTGGTATTCTGAAATAGCTCCATTTTCCTTTTGGTTAGATGAGCATATTGAACATGGAAAAGGCCATTTCAATGTTTCTGTTTGGGATTCGTATTCTATCAAGAAAAAAGACCATAAAATGGAAGAATTGATTGAGATGGTTGAAGAGGGAGAAATGCCTTTAAATGAATACACTTGGGTTCATGGTAATTTAACCGAAACAGAGCAAAATTTGATTCTACAATGGGCAGCACTAGTCCGCCTTCAATATAAAAGCCAATTACAGGTTTCCTCTAAGTAGTTAATTTCTATTTTTTCAATAAAACTTATAAGCTTTTATTTAAATTTAATCTAAATAAAGTTGTTGGGATGCTTTCTCTCATTTATATTTGCATTTCGAAAAACCAATTATTTATAACAAGTCTAAATAGAGTTTAATGAAAAGATTATTTTACCCCACAATTATTATGAGTCTTGTATTGGCTTCCTGTTCATCTGATGATGAAGCTGGTGATGTTCAACAAGATATCGAAGTTCCTACAAATTATGTCTTTGAACGAGGAGGAGAAACCACAGTTCAGTATTCTGGCCAAACCACTCGCTTACAGATGACAGCAGAGTTAATAGGTTCTTTTAAAGATTTTGATTCAGCAACCGAAGAATCTCTTTTAAACATGTTTGCTCACGTAGAAGGTGCTAACGATTTTGATAATTCAGAATTGAATACATCAGGAAAAAATATAAAAAGCAAAACAGCAGCTTCAGTAGATTATTTTTCAGCAAACGTTGCAGAAAGTGCAGAAATAAAAGCCGACTTTGAATCTTTTATTTCTCAACAAGTAAATGAAGTATTTCCTAATGAAAATGCTGCAGCTACAGCAGGTGTTGCAGGTCAAATTGCCGATGGCTCTTCCGCAAGGTATGTTACTGGTAAAGGATTGGAATTAAACCAAGCTTTTGCTAAAGGAATAATGGGTGCTTTATTGGCAGATCAAATGTTAAATAATTATCTATCAACTGCTGTATTAGATGAAGCTTCCAATAGAGAGGATAATGATAATTTAATGCTTGATGGTGATAATAATTATACAACTATGGAGCATAAATGGGATGAAGCTTATGGATACCTTTATGGAGATCCTTCCATTCCAACTGCGGACCCAAATAGTGCTTTAGGGGTAAGTGACGACCATTTATTGTTTAATTATTTAGGGGTTGTTAATAATGATGAAGACTTTGCGGGGATAGCTCAAAATATTTTTGAAGCTTTTAAAACAGGTCGTGCTGCAATAGTAGCAGGTGATTATGAATTAAGAGATGAGCAGGTTACTATGATTAAAGAAGGGATTTCGACCATCATTGCAGTGCGTGCGGTTTACTATTTACAAGCTGGAAAGCAAGCAATAGCAGAGAATAATATGGGCGCAGCTTTTCACGACCTTTCTGAAGGGTATGGTTTTATGTACAGCCTTCGTTTTACGAATAACCCAAATACAGGAGCGCCATACGTTTCTTCTTCTGAATTAGAAACTTTTAAAACTCAATTACTAGAAGGAAATGGTTTTTGGGATGTAACTCCTGAAACTTTAGATAGTATTTCAGAAACAATTGCAATGGCTTTTGATTTTACTGTAGAACAAGCTGCAAACTAAAAGGTTATTTAAAGCAAAACAATCGGTTTATAAATTAAGCCGATTGTTTTTGCTACTTTTGCAAACCGAAAAATGAAAAAGAAAAAGATGATTAAAAGAGCGTTATTTACCCTAAGCTTTATTCTCCTTTTAGTGGCGTGTTCTAGCGATGATAGCACAGCAACAGAAGAAGAAAACAATGATAACTTTGACCGTCAAGCTTTATTAGTTAATTGGGCCGATAATATTATTGTGCCTTCTTATACTGCTTTTAATACGGAAACAAATAGCTTAGTTACAGCTACGACTACTTTTACTGAAAACCCTACAATTGGAACACTACAGCAATTGCGCGAAACTTGGGAAGAGGCTTACGTGGCTTTTCAACATGTTTCTATGTTTGAAATCGGCAAAGCTGAAGCTTTAAATTATCGTAACCGAATAAATGTATATCCTACCAATGCTTCAGAAATTGATGATTTAATCGCTACCGGAACCTATGATTTATCATTGCCTTCTACTATCGATGCGCAAGGATTTCCAGCAATAGATTATTTAATAAATGGTTTAGCTTCTTCAGATGAAGAAATAGTTGCTTTTTACACTATTAATGAAAACGCTGAAGATTATAAAGTGTATTTAAATACATTAGCCGAAACTATTTCAACCTTAACCGAAACAGTCTTAAGTGACTGGAATAACGGCTACCGAGATACGTTTGTTGACAACACAAGTTCTTCTGCATCAGGTTCGGTAGATAAACTAGCAAACGATTATGTTTTCTATTACGAAAAAGCACTTAGAGCAGGAAAAATTGGAATTCCGGCTGGAGTTTTCTCTAATGATCCGCTTCCTGAAAAAGTAGAAGCTTTTTATAAAAAAGACATTTCAAAAATATTAGCATTAGAAGCCTTACAGGCAACTCAAAACTTTTTTGAAGGAAAGAAATTTGGAGCTTCTTCTACAGGAGAAAGTTTTAAAACCTATTTAGCGTTTTTAAACACTATTAAAAACGGAGAAAATCTAGGTGCTTTAATAACTTCTCAGTTTGAAACTGCTACAAGTAACTTAGAGGGATTAAATAATGACTTCGCACTTCAAATAGAAAATGATAATACAAAAATGCTTACTGCTTACAACGAATTGCAGCGAAATGTGATTTTAATGAAAGTAGATATGCTGCAAGCAATGGATATTAGTGTTGATTACGTAGACGCCGATGGCGATTAGTGAATGAACACAATAATAAAAACATATTTCACGAAACAAACACAGGCCGCACCTCTAGCGGTCTTTCGTGTTTTTTTTGGTGTGATGATGTTTGTGAGTATCATCCGGTTTTGGTCAAATGGATGGATTGAAAAATTATACATAACCCCTAAATTTCATTTTTCATATTACGGTTTTGAGTGGGTACAACCACTTGGTAATTATACTTATATTTTATTTGCTATTTGTGCGTTTTCGGCCTTGATGGTGGCTGTAGGCTTTAAGTATAGAATGGCTATTATAGCTTTCTTTTTAAGTTTTACGTATATAGAGTTGATGGATAAAACCACCTATCTAAACCATTATTATTTTATTAGTTGTGTAAGTTTTTTAATGATTTTTTTACCGGCTAACAGTTATTTTTCATTTGATGCCAAAAACCTTAAAAAATCTTCTTTCTACATTCCAAATTGGACAGTTGATTCAATAAAAGTAATGCTCGTCATTGTATATTTTTATGCTGGATTGGCAAAATTAAACAGTGATTGGTTGCTAAAAGCAATGCCATTAAAAATTTGGCTACCATCAAAATATGATATTCCTTTCCTCGGAAATTTTATGCAACAAGAATGGGTGCATTATGCTTTTAGTTGGAGCGGCGCTCTATACGATTTAGCAATACCATTTTTATTGTTATATAAACGTACACGTTGGTTTGCTTTTATTTTGGTTATCATTTTCCACGTGCTTACGCGCGTATTATTTCCTATTGGGATGTTTCCATTTATTATGATTGTGAGCGCATTAATCTTTTTTGACGCTTCGGTTCATCATAAAATACTTCAGGTTGTATCAAAAATCTTTAAGATTAATAAAGCTGAAATAGATAACAAGATTAAAAAGGTATTTTTTAAGAAAAGAATGAATGCTTCAAAAGCTATAGTCGCCACTTTATTGGTGCTGCAATTAATTATTCCATGGCGCTATTTAGCGTATCCCGACGAATTGTTTTGGACCGAAGAAGGCTATCGCTTTTCTTGGCGTGTTATGTTAATGGAGAAAGCTGGTTACGCTCAATTTAAAGTTAAAGATAGTGTTACCGGAAAACAATTTCATGTTGATAATAGTGACTTTTTAAACACATTTCAAGAAAAACAAATGAGTTTTCAGCCGGATTTCATTTTAGAATATGCACACTTTTTAGGAAATCATTTTGCATCGCAAGGTCATAAAAACCTAGAAGTGTATGTAGAAAGTTATGTAGCTCTTAACGGACGGTTAAGTCAGCCGTTTATTGACCCTACAGTCGATTTATTACAACAAAAAGAATCATTTAAACACAAACCTTGGATTTTAGAATTTAACGATGATATTAAAGGATTATAATTTTAAAACAACACTTGTTGCGTTCGTCGCTTTATTAACAACCCTAACAGTTGGCGCACAATATACTGTTTCAGGAAAAGTGACTACTGCAGATAATGCAGTTATCCCCAATGCTGAAATATTTATTTCTAGTACAGGAAACGAAACCAACACAGATGAGAATGGAACATTTCAATTTAATAATGTACCGGAAGGCACGTATTATTTTGTCGTGTTCACTTACGAATATCAATTATTGGAACAAACGGTAGAAGTTTCTGAAGATACAAACCTTACTTTTCAATTAGAACCTTTAGGAGAAACCCTTTCTGAAGTTGTTATAAAAAAGCAAAGAGATAGGGTTTTTGCTTTAAAACAATTACGCCCTGTTGAAGGTACTGCTATCTATGCCGGAAAAAAGAGTGAAGTGATTCAAGTAGACAACTTAACAGCTAACCTCGCAACGGGGAATGCGCGTCAAATCTATTCGCAAGTGGTGGGGCTGAATATATATGAAAATAATGACGGGGGACTGCAATTAAATATTGGTGGACGTGGGTTAGATCCTAACCGAACGGCAAACTTCAATACTCGACAAAATGGATATGATATTTCAGCAGACGTTTTAGGGTATCCAGAAAGTTACTACACACCACCAGCCGAAGCATTACGAGAAATTCAAGTAGTGCGAGGAGCGGCTTCTTTACAATACGGAACACAGTTTGGAGGGTTAATTAATTTTAAACTAAAACAGCCCAACCGAAATAAAAAAATAGAACTAGTTTCTAGACAAACCGTCGGCTCTTACGATCTTTTCAATAGTTTTAATAGTTTAAGCGGGCAGGTAGGTAAATTTGGGTATTATACCTATTTTAACTACAAAAAAGGAAACGATTTCAGACCAAACTCTCAGTTTGACTCTTATAATGGGTATGCGCATTTGGATTATCAACTTACCGATAAAACTAAGCTTACTGGAGAATTTAGTTACTTATATTACATAGCGCAACAGCCTGGAGGATTGACAGATACGCAATTTGAAGAAGACCCCACGTTCAGTAATCGAACCCGAAACTGGTTTGAAGTGGACTGGAAATTGTACTCGTTGATGTTGGAACATACTTTTTCAGAAAAGACGGATTTTAGCTTAAACCTTTTTGCATTAGATGCTTCCCGCAAATCGGTGGGGTTTCGTCAAAATCGGGTTTCACAACAAGATGATCTTACGGAGCCAAGAGAATTAATAGTAGGAAACTTCAATAATTGGGGCGCCGAAGCTCGTTTATTAACCCATTATGACCTTTTTAATACCGAAAATGTATTCTTAATAGGAGGAAAGTACTATCAATCTAAAAATACCAGTAAACAAGGTCCGGGGACCAATGGCAGTGATGCTAACTTCAGCTTTGCTGAAAATGAATTTCCAAATTATGAGCGCCAAAGTGATTTTGAGTTTCCGAACTTAAACTTGGCTTTATTTGGAGAAAATATTTTTAATCTTTCTGAAACGTTTTCTGTAACACCCGGTTTTCGATTTGAATATATTAAAACTGAAAGTGTAGGTGCATACAAAAATATAAACCTTGATAATGCTGGAAATCCAATTTTAAATGAAACGATACCAGATAATAGAACTTTTGATCGATCTTTTGTTCTTCTGGGAGTTGGCTTGAGTTATAAGCCTTTTAAAAGTGTTGAGTTGTATGGAAATATAAGTCAAAACTACCGTTCGGTCACCTTTAACGACATTCGTATTACTAATCCTTCATTAACAGTAGATCCTAATATTACTGATGAAGAGGGTTTTACAGCCGATGTTGGAATTCGCGGTAGATTCCAAAAGTTTGTGTCCTATGATTTAGGAGCGTTTTTCTTAGGTTATAATGATAGGTTAGGAGTAATTCTTCGAGAAGTAAGTGATATTGAACAAGAGCGGTTTCGTGGAAATATTGGAGACGCCATTACCTATGGTATCGAAACATTTATTGATTGGAATATTTGGAATACATTTTATTCTGAAGAAAAAAATATAAAATTAAATCTGTTTTCAAATTTAGCTTTAACTCATTCAGAATATACAAAGTCTGAGCAGACTAATGTAAAAGGCAATGAAGTGGAATTCATTCCAGCAATAAACTTTAAAACAGGTTTAAATTTTGGATATAAAAACTTTTTAGGAAGTCTTCAATACACCTATTTAAGCAAACAATTTACTGATGCAACAAATAGCGAACGTGATTTTGAAAGTCAAAGTGGTATCATTGGGGAAATTCCGGCGTACGATATATTAGACCTATCATTATCCTACAAATATAAAATGTTTCAATTTGAAACGGGAATCAATAATGTGTTAGATAACAGTTATTTTGTAAGAAGGGCAACTGGGTATCCTGGACCAGGTATTATTCCTAGTCAACCAAGAACTTGGTACGCCGGATTACAAATAAAACTTTAATAATCAATACCTCCAAAAAAGTTTTTAAAGGTATTGGTCATTAAATATAATTTAGTTTTGTTATGCATTTACCTGTTGCGGTGCCCACGCAGCACACAACATTCCAGGTGCGGCTTTATCAGGATTAGCGCAATCGCTTTCCTCGTATCTTGAGCACGTTACACAATTTCGCTCGTCATTCAGTTTTGCTTTCATTTCAAAATTATCGCAAGTATAATGAGTGTTTACCATTACTTTGTGAACAGAACAAACATCGCCTTCCATTAAGTTATCACAGTTTATACAGTTATGTGCTAGTCTAATTGCCATAGTGTTTTCTTTTTAAGTTACTTAAAAGTACAGCGGTATTGTTTTAGAAACAATTTAAATAGTAGTATTAGGTATATTTTGTTTTTAGATTGAATTAAAATAAACCTTTTTATTACTTCGTTGAAGTCAACATTTAATTGTACATTTGCACGCAATTAAACGGTAACTAATTTCCGGTTTCTTTCGGAATAAAAATTTAATTGCAATGACCGCACACGACAACAAAATTCTTGGAGAAGGCCTTACGTATGACGATGTACTTTTAGTACCAGCGTATTCAGAAGTGCTTCCAAGAGAAGTTTCTATCGAAACTAAATTTTCTCGAAATATTACATTAAACGTCCCTATTGTTTCCGCAGCAATGGATACTGTTACCGAAAGCGCCATGGCAATTGCCATAGCACGCGAAGGTGGAATTGGCGTCTTACATAAAAATATGACTATCGAGCAACAAGCTGCTGAAGTGCGTAAAGTAAAACGTGCTGAAAGCGGAATGATTCTAGATCCGGTAACCCTAAAAAAGAGCGCTACGGTAGCCGATGCTCAAGCCACTATGAAAGAATACAGTATTGGGGGTATTCCAATTACTGATGATGAAGGGAAACTTATAGGAATTGTTACCAATAGAGATCTTCGTTTTGAAAAAAACTACGAACGTAGGTTAGAAGAAGTAATGACTTCTGAAAATTTAGTTACTGTAGCAAAAGGAACATCTTTAAAAGAAGCAGAGATTATTCTTCAAGAAAACAAAATTGAAAAACTACCCGTTGTTGAAGACGACGGTACTTTGTTAGGATTAATAACATTTAGAGATATAACCAAGTTAACCCAAAAACCAACAGCCAATAAAGATCAATATGGACGGCTACGTGTGGCTGCTGCTTTAGGAGTTACCGCAGATGCTGTTGAACGCGCTGAAGCTTTGGTAAATGCACAAGTTGACGCTGTAATTATAGATACAGCTCACGGGCATACTAAAGGTGTGGTGATGGTTTTAAAAGAAGTGAAAAAGAAATTTCCAGAATTAGATGTAGTTGTAGGTAATATAGCAACTCCTGAAGCTGCTAAGTATTTGGCCGATGCGGGTGCCGATGCAGTAAAAGTGGGAATAGGTCCAGGTTCAATTTGTACTACGCGAGTTGTTGCAGGTGTTGGCTTTCCACAGTTTTCAGCTGTATTAGAAGTTGCTGAAGCACTAAAAGGAAGCGGCGTTCCTGTAATTGCAGATGGTGGTATTCGATATACCGGTGATATTCCTAAAGCACTAGCAGCTGGAGCAGACTGTGTAATGTTAGGTTCTTTATTAGCGGGAACAAAAGAGTCTCCAGGGGAAACAATCATTTACGAAGGACGAAAATTTAAATCGTATCGCGGAATGGGTAGTGTAGAAGCCATGAAAAAAGGCTCTAAAGACCGGTATTTCCAAGATGTGGAAGATGATATTAAAAAATTAGTACCAGAAGGGATTGTTGGTCGTGTACCATACAAAGGTGAATTAGTAGAAAGCATGACACAGTTTATAGGCGGATTACGTGCTGGTATGGGGTATTGCGGTGCTAGTTCTATTGAAGGTTTAAAAGAAAATGGGAAGTTCATTAAAATCACATCTTCAGGTATTCATGAAAGCCATCCTCACGATGTAACCATAACTAAAGAAGCACCAAATTACTCAAGGTAATTTAGTGCTTCCTTTATTTGTAGGGCATGAAAACTTATTCTCCGTTTTCAGGGATAGTAATGCCTAATTCTTTAAGTACATCTAGTGTAAGGTCATATTCGTCTTCAAAATACACAAGCGACGCATCTGCAGTTAATACTTGGGTATATTTGCCTGCCTTGGCAACTTTATCTAAAGCTTGTCCTACTTTGTTATAAACCGGACGCATTTTATCATCGCGCTTAATACCAATAAGTTTATTACCGTTTTGTTGAAACTTAGCAATATCGTTTTCTGCATCTGCTAATTCTTGTTGCTTAGTTTGTTTTTGTACATCGGTAAAGGAGGCTTCCCCCGCTTTATAAGCTTCAATTTTAGCTTTATAGTCTGTAACTTTCTTTTGAAGATCAGCATCAAGTGTTTTGCTATACGCTTCTACGTCTTTTTTAACATCTTCTAATTCAGGCATTAGTGAAACAATATAATCTACATTAATGGTTCCAACTTTTGTTTGTGAAAAACCTGTAATACAGATAAAAAGAAAAATAATGTTTAAATATTTCATGGTTTTATTTTATTTGGCGCAAAACTACATAAATTCTCCTTAATGACTTTAAAAAGAAAACAGTGTTACAACTCTTGTATTGTTTTACAATTAAGGATTATAAAGTTGTCCTCTATTTGGTTTTAAACGTTCTCGTATAAACCTCATGTTGTCTTTGGGAGTTATTAAAAAAGCCGTGCAATGCATTGGGCTTATTTGTTCCGTATCGCAAGTGGAGCTCTCCAAAGATTCAGCGGTAGTAAATTCTTTAAGATGTATAACGTGATGTTCTGCGATTTTTAAAGCATTCGGTCCTCGAAAGTCCCATATTAATTTAACTTGTTCCATTATTTTAATGTAGCTACTGAAATATCTTTTTCAGCAAAATTTTTAAAGTCCTGCATGTATTTTTTAGATTGTTTTTTAAAAGCACCTGGCATAAGCCAACTCATTAGCTTCATTCCGAAGCCTGAAAATTGGAACTCACTTTCCGATATCCATTTAGTATGGTTCTTATCTATTTCTTCAAAATAATTTTTTTGAATATTATGTACGCCCTTAGCGTCATAAGTAGCGTGAAATTCGTGTGGAAAATTTCGATTTAAAATAGTTTCGATCAATGTCATATCCCGTTTTCCCATTTTGTATTCTAATTTCATTTTAGCTCCTTCTTGGCCTAGCGTTCCTTCAAGTACTTCATAGCGTATAAATCCTTTTTGCCAATGTTTTAGGTTGTAGGGATTATCCATTTTTTCGATAACCACTTCACGGGGAAGATTAATTATAACTTCAACAGTATAGTTCATAATCTTTAATAATTAATACTAAAGTACGCAATTTTCACAAAATTTAAACAAAATATATACACTATAGGGTTTTGTAAAAACGTTTCATGTCCATGCTTGTTTAACAGTACTTTTTTATACTTTTGCGACACTTCATAAAAAATAAACTAAAATAACTGTACAAATGAATAAAAATTCCATAGTGTTGTTTTTGATGGTAATGGTTTCAGCCATTGTTTTAGGTCAAGACAAAAAAGAGGTTTTGTTGACCATTGATGGATCTCCTGTTTATATTTCGGAATTTGAACGGGTTTATAACAAAAATTTAGACTTGGTGCAGGACGAATCGCAAAAAAGCGTGGATGGTTATTTAGACCTTTTTATTGATTATAAGTTGAAAGCTGCCGAAGCTTATGCCCAAAACCTGGACGAAACACGTTCGTATAAAAATGAATTTAGAAAATATCAAGAACAACTTTCTAGGAATTATATTTTTGAAAACAAAGTGACTGAAGATCTAGCTCGCGAAGCTTACGAACGCGGAAAAGAAATGATTAGCGCAGACCATATCTTAATACTCGTTGGGTATGATGCTGTACCGCAAGACACTTTGAAAGCTTATAATAAAATAGAGGAAGTTCGCGTAAAAGCAGTTAATGGCGAAGATTTTTCAACATTAGCAAAACAATATTCTGAGGAGCCTGGCGCTAAAGAAACTGCAGGTAAGTTAGGTTATTTTTCAGTCTTTTCTATGGTTTATCCATTTGAAACGGGGGCATACAATACAAAAAAAGGTGAGATTTCAAATATTATTCGCACACAGTATGGCTATCATATTATAAAAGTGGTAGATCGTCATGAGCGTGAACCAAAAAGAGGTGTTTCACACATTATGATTTCAGATAATGCTGGAACTCGAACTTTCGATCCTGAAGAGCGCATTAACGAAGTTTATGCTATGCTACAACAGGGAAAGTCTTTTGAAGATTTAGCGAAGCAATACTCAGACGATAAAAACTCTGCTGTAAAAGGAGGAGATTTAACTCCATTTGCAAAGGGGGATTTAAAGTCTAAAGCTTTTGAAGAAGAGGCATATAAGTTAAAAAATCTAGGCGATGTTTCAGAACCAATAAAAAGTGAGTTTGGCTGGCACATAATTCGGTTAGACACAATACAAGACAAACCAACCTTTGAAGATGAAAAAGAATATCTTGAAAAACGCGTTAAAGAGGGGAGCCGCTCAAAAATAGTGAGTCATGCCGTTAATAATAAGATAAAAGAAAAATACGGATTTTCTCAAAATAACGACTACAGCAAATTTTTTAATGAATTTGTAACTGATAGTGTGACAAATAGAAAGTGGAAATACGATACTTTAAGTACATCGCATGATAAAGTACTTTTTACTATTGGAGAAAGAGATGTGATGTATAGCGATTTTGCTGAATATATAAGTGAACGCCAACGTAGAATGCAGCTTTCAAAAACTAAGTATAAGATTATTAACGATATGTATGATGAGTTTGAAACCCAAGCATTGAAAGATTACTTTCGTTATAGATTGGAGGATGAGAATGAACAATATGCAACGGTAATAAGCGAGTATCGGGATGGGTTGTTAATTTTCGATCTCATGGAGAGAAATGTTTGGAACAAAGCCAAAGGTGATTCCGTAGGACTTCAGAAATTCTATAATAATCATAAAAACGATTATAAATGGGACAAACGGTATGAGGCGGAGATCATTTCAGCAACCAATGAAAAAACAGCCCAAGAAGCTTCTAAGCTTTTCAAAAAAGGAAAAACAGGTGAAGAAATAAAAACCCAATTAAATAAAGACAATACAGTAAATGTAATCCTTACCACAGGTATTTTTGAAAAAGAGGAACGCGAGTTGCCAAAAGATTTCAAAGGGAAAAAAGGAGTGTCAGATATATACCACCAAAACGACTCATATATAGTAATTAATGTGAGTGCTGTTCTTCCTGCTGGTATTAAGCCTCTAGACAAGGCAAAGGGAAGTGTTTTGAGCGATTATCAAAACTATCTTGAAACAAAATGGATAGAAAGTCTTCATAAAAAATATAATGTGATCGTTAAGAAAAAGGCATTAAATAAAGTTAAAGAAGCATTACAGGGTTAATGAAGAAAATAGGAATACTTCTATTATTATTGATTGCGGTATCTTGCGATTATTTTAAAAAGGATACCGAGCAAACCCCTATTGCTCGTGTTAACAAGAGCTATTTGTATCAAGAAGATATAAAAAGTATACTGCCTGATAATGCATCACTAGAAGATAGTACAGTATTAGTAAATAATTTTATTAATCGTTGGGCGACACAACAATTGCTAATAGATCAAGCAAAAATAAACTTATCTCAAGAAAACTTGGATAATTACCAAGAGTTAGTCAACGATTATAAAAATGAGCTATATGCTGAAGCTTATAAAAATGCAATAGTGGCACAACAATTGGATAGCACTATCACTGAAAATGAATTGACAAACTTTTATACCCAAAATAAGGATAATTTTATATTGAACGATGAGCTTATAAAAGTTCGTTACATTGTACTTTCAAAAGATTTTACAAACTCCAATAGTGTTGCTGAAAAATTTAGAAGATTTACAGCCGAGGATAGAAAAGATTTGGAAGATAGAAGCATACAATTTACAAACTATAATTTCAATGATTCTACTTGGGTGAAAAAAGATGCTTTACTGCAAACATTTCCGGCTCTTAAAGATAAGGAGTCTGAATTGTTAAAAAAATCAAATTTCACGCAAGTACAAGATTCATTAGGGGTATATTTGGTCAAAATTGAAGACGTTCTTAAAACAAACGATGTAGCCCCACTTTCTTATGTTTCTCCAACAATAGAACAAATTATATTAAACAAAAGAAAGCTAGAGTTAATAAAAAAATTAGAAAAAGATATAACAAAAGATGCACTTAAAAATAAAAACTTTGAAACGTATGAAAAGCGTTAATGTATTGACGACAATATTCTTGTTATTAGCAAATTTTGCAATAGCACAAGAAGTGGTTACTGTGGACAGTACAGGTGTTGCAAAAGGCAAAGCTGAAGACTCAATAAAAGTAACAACAAAAAAAGCTGATTCCTTAAAACCTTTTAAACGATTTAAGGCAGAAGGAGTAAGCTCTGTTGTAGGCGAGTATGTTATTTTAGATAGTGATATTGATAAAGGCTATCTAGAGATGCAACAACAAGGACTTGATATAAAAGATATAACCCGTTGCGAACTGGTAGGTAAGTTAATGGAAGATAAGCTATACGCTCATCACGCCAAAGTTGATAGTGTAGTGGTTGCCGATGCACAAATTAACGACCAGATTACTCAGCAAATGGACTATATGATTAGTGAGTTGGGTAGTGAAGAAAAAGTAGTGGAATACTACCGAAAAGATAATATGGGGCAATTGCGAAGTGAGTTATTTGAGGTTAATAAAACCATTGCCTTAGCTCAAGAAATGCAACGTAAAATTATCGAAGATGTTGAAGTAACTCCAGAAGAAGTTCGAGAGTTTTTCTTTTCTATCCCAGAAGAAGACAGGCCTGTTTTTGGTGCCGAAGTAGAAGTAGCACAAATTGTAATAGAACCTGAAATCACCGAAAAAGCCAAACAAGATGTAATTAACAGGCTTAATGAAATTCGGCGAGATATTGTAGAAAATGGGGCCAGTTTTGCAACCAAGGCCGTTCTATATTCAAAAGACCCAGGATCGAGTTCAAAAGGAGGGTTGTATAAAGGAATTAAAAAGAATTCGCCCCTTGCCAAAGAATTTATTGATACCGCTTTCTCTCTTCAAGAAGGTGAAGTGAGTGAACCTTTTGAAACAGAATTTGGTTTTCACATTTTAATGGTAGATAAAGTTAAAGGTCAAGAACTAGATGTACGTCATATCCTAAGGTTGCCAGATGTCTCAAGTGCGACCGTAGATAAAGCAAAAGCTAAAATTGATAGTGTACGTACCAAAGTGGTAAATGGGGAGCTTTCATTCGCTGACGCTGCTATGAAATATTCCGATGAAAAAGAAACTCGTTTTAGTGGAGGACAATTGGTAAACCCTGTATCAAGTGACACTCGTTTTGAATTGACTAAAATGGATCCAGCTTTAAGTGCCCAAGTGTACAACTTAAAAGCTAATGAAATTTCAAAAGTATATTCAGATAGAGGTCGAACTGGAAAAACCAAATTTAAATTTCTTACTATAACTCGTCGGTATGAAGAACACACCGCAAATTTTTCAAAAGATTACGAAAAAATCAAGGAGTTAGCTCTAAAGCAAAAGCAAGTAAAAACCATTGAAAAATGGCAAAATGAAAAAATTGACGAAACCTACGTTAAGGTAAACGAAGATTATGAAGATTGTGAATTTGCAAGCAATTGGCTGAAGAAGTAGTTTCAGTGAGTAGTAAGCAATAAACCAAACGAATAAATAACTAGACCAACATGTCAGACGTAGCAGCAGTAAAACAACTCGTATCTAAGTACAACGCATTACGCACCGAAATAAGCAAGGTAATCGTTGGGCAAGACGAAGTGGTAGAACAAGTATTACTGTCTGTTTTTTCAGGAGGTCACGCGTTATTGATTGGAGTTCCTGGACTGGCAAAAACACTGTTGGTTAACACCGTTGCACAAACTTTAGGATTACAATTTAAGCGTATTCAATTTACGCCAGATTTAATGCCGAGTGATATTTTAGGTTCTGAAATATTAGATAAAGACCGAAATTTTAAATTTATAAAAGGTCCCATTTTCGCCAATATCATTTTGGCCGATGAAATAAACCGTACGCCGCCCAAAACCCAAGCAGCTTTGCTAGAAGCGATGCAGGAACGAGCGGTAACCATTGCAGGACAACATTATAAACTGGATTTACCTTATTTTGTTTTGGCTACCCAAAACCCAATCGAACAGGAGGGAACCTACCCATTGCCCGAAGCACAGTTAGACCGTTTTATGTTTGCTGTAAATTTGGACTATCCTTCTTTTTCTGAAGAAGTAGAGGTGGTTAAAGCGACTACTGCTGGAGTTCAAAATGAAGTTAATTCGTTGTTTACTGCGGAAGAGATTATCGAGTATCAACAGCTTATTCGAAAAATACCTGTTGCCGATAATGTTATTGAATATGCGGTGACGCTTGTTGGAAAAACACGTCCTGACAGTCAAGCAGCGCCAGAATTGGTGAAAAATTATATTGATTGGGGTGCAGGACCACGAGCTTCGCAAAACCTGATTTTGGCAGCAAAAGCCAATGCGGCATTGCACGGAAAGTTTTCTCCAGACATTGAAGATGTTCAAAAAGTAGCAATCGGAATTCTACGCCACCGCTTGATTAAAAACTACAAAGCCGAAGCTGAAGGGTTGACCATCGAAAAAATCATTACAAGCCTGTTTTAATGGACCTTAAAAAGTTTACACTTCCTATTGTTTTATTTGTAATAGGGATGGTCTTGATTACTTTTGGCGCTATTGTTACCATGCTCCATTGGGATCTAGGTTTTATCGATGCCACTATTTTTATCGCCATAGGTTCACTCATTGAAGTAGTAGCTTCTATTATTGCCATCGTTAAGCTGATATTGATGTATAAGAAGTGATTTTTATTAGCTTGGTAAGACTTTAAAATTAATAGCTAAACCGAACAAGTAAATAAAACATTGGTTGATTATAGTAGTATTTATTTTTACAAGTTGCCATACTAAAAATGAGCAAAAACACTTCTTATTCGATGACACTGAATTAATGAACGATTCTTTAACGGTTAAGTCTTATAACGAATATGAATCTAAAAACACTTTCTTTACAATTACGGATAGCTTGGTTATAAAAGAAATATTTCAGGCTATTAGTAAACATTCAAAAAATGATTACATAGAATTTATACCAACGAATTATTCTGACTCTTTTTTTGATTTTAAGGTAACGCAAAACAAAAGAAAATTTTTAATTTCAACAGGGAAAATAAAAGAACCTAAAAAACCTGCAAGAGGTTATGTAGATGTTTTAAGAAAAGAAAACCGTGGCTATATACCAGAGGGATCATTTTATTGCGATACTCTATTTGAAATTATGAAAAAGTATAATAAAAGACGATAAAGGGATTATTGGTAATATCTCGAACTGGTGTTTATTAACAAAAAAATAATCTTGATAATTGAATATCAATAAGTTACAAGAACATTTGTCTCAAGGGAAAAATCTAAAAAATAGGTGTTATGAAAAAAGTATATATATTTATTTTATTTTTGATATTACTTTCAGCCGTATTGCTTATCATCTTTTTGTTTTACAATAAAGTTCTGGAGATGACCGACAAAAAAGCGTCTGACTTTTACAAAGAAGATGATTATAAAGGCATAGTTGTCAACAAATTTATTGATACAGAACAACATAACTATCATAAAGTTGTTGTCAAAAAAGAAGAAAATCAACAAACCATTCTCTTTGATCACGAAAATGGAGGGCTTTTCGAGTTTATCAAAATTGGGGATTCTTTGACAAAAACCAGAGGAAATTTAAAAATCCGTTTACAACGTGAAAATTTAGATACGATAATAAAGATGGAAATTTATGATTGGAAGTTTAATTGACGGTAATATCTTAAACTACTACTTTTTTATGCGAGCTGTGTTTGTAAATCCTTCTGGAGCATGTAACTCTTAAGACAAAAATTGTATATTTGTTATAATTAAAACACAGTAGCTATGGGTTTATAGGCAGATTTAAAATGGATACACCGGGAATTGGATAATGTAAAAGACCCTACGTTTATTGAAGCAATTAAAAATATGTTGAAATACAACAAAAAAGTATTCTCAGAACGTATAAGCATTGAGCAGTACAATAAAGAACTAGATGTATCTATCGAACAAATAGAAAGAGGAGAGTTTTATACACATAAAGAAGTAGGAGAACGTATTAAACAATGGAGAGAACAGTAATTTGGACGCATCAAGCCGATGCTGAATTGATCCAAGCTTTTTTAGAGTTGTTAGAGCAATCTTAAATCGATTGAGACGACAACAAGAATTATTACAGAAATCTACGAATCTGCTTCCGTATTAGCAACCAATCCTGTGATTTATAAATTAGATGCGCTAAGAAAAAATAATAAAGGAGATATCAGGGCTTATGGAAAGCATACGTACAGAATATCCTATCAAATAGAAAAAGAAGCTATTTATATCATCCGTGTTCGCTATCCAAGAAAAGTGCCTTTGGAATATTAATGTTAGCCAGAAAACCAAACTCCTATAACCCAATAACCCAAAACCGCCCTTTTCCCCTTATTTAGAATCAAACTTTTTTAGTACAATTTTTCTGCTTTTAAATTACTTCAAAACCAAAGCATTTACAAATTCATAATTTTGTATATCAAAAATTACGTAATTGATAAATATTTATACCAAAAACCATAATTCTTTGTAAAATAAGCAGTGTTTAACGCGGTTCGTTAAACATTTTTAAATTATAATGAAATTTTGTAATTTCGCAAGACTTCAAAAAATCAAAAAAATAAAACTATGGCATTTGACATTGACATGATAAAAAAGGTGTATTCCCAAATGGCAGAACGTGTAGATAAAGCGCGTGAAATTGTCGGGAAACCTTTAACTCTTTCTGAAAAAATATTATACAGCCACCTTTGGGACGGTAAACCTTCCGAAAAATTTGAGCGTGGAAAAGACTACGTTGAGTTTTCACCAGACCGTATTGCATGTCAAGATGCAACAGCACAGATGGCATTGCTTCAATTCATGCAAGCAGGGAAAGATAAAGTTGCTGTACCTACAACAGTACATTGTGATCACTTGATACAAGCAAAACAAGGTGCTGAAAAAGATTTAATAAGTGCCAACAAAAGCAGTCACGAGGTTTTTGACTTTTTAGAGTCTGTTTCCAACAAGTATGGAATTGGTTTCTGGAAACCTGGAGCAGGAATTATTCACCAAGTAGTATTGGAAAATTATGCATTCCCAGGAGGAATGATGATTGGTACCGATTCACATACAGTAAATGCCGGTGGATTAGGTATGATAGCTATTGGTGTTGGAGGTGCCGATGCGGTAGATGTGATGGCCGGAATGCCTTGGGAGCTTAAATTTCCGAAGTTAATAGGAGTAAAACTTACAGGCGAATTAAATGGTTGGACAGCTTCAAAAGATGTAATTCTTAAAGTAGCTGGTATTCTTACCGTAAAAGGAGGAACAGGTGCTATTGTTGAGTATTTTGGACCTGGTGCTAAAAACTTGTCTTGTACTGGAAAAGGAACTATTTGTAATATGGGTGCTGAAATAGGCGCTACGACTTCTACATTTGGCTATGATGACTCTATGGAGCGTTTCCTTAGAGCAACCGAACGTGAGGATATTGCTGATGAAGCAAACAAAGTAAGAGAGCATTTGACAGGAGATGACGAAGTATATGCAAACCCTGAGCAGTATTTTGACGAAGTAATAGAAATTAACCTTTCTGAATTACGTCCACATTTAAACGGACCTTTTACTCCAGATTTAGCGACGCCAGTAGGTGAGTTAGGAGAAAAAGCAAAGAAAAACGATTGGCCTATAAAAGTAGATTGGGGATTAATCGGGTCGTGTACAAACTCTTCGTATGAAGATTTAACACGAGCGGCTTCCATTGCACAACAGGCTATTGATAAAAAACTAAAACCGAAGAGTGATTTCGGTATTAACCCAGGTAGTGAACAAATTAGGTTTACAGCTGAGCGTGACGGACTTTTAAATGTTTTTGAAAATCTTGGAGCCACTGTATTTACAAATGCTTGTGGTCCTTGTATTGGTCAGTGGGATCGTAGTGATCGCAAAGGCGAAGAAAAAAATACAATTGTACACTCGTTTAACCGAAACTTCTCAAAACGTGCCGATGGTAATCCAAATACACACGCTTTTGTAGGTTCGCCAGAAATGGTTGCTGCAATCGCTATTTCAGGACGTCTAGATTTTGACCCAATGAACGACACCTTGGTAAACGAAGAAGGACAAGAAGTAAAATTGGATGAGCCAAGAGGAATTGAATTACCACCTGAAGGTTTTGAAGTAGAAGAAAATGGATATGTAGAGCCTAGAAAAGATGGAAGCGGTGTAGAAATAAAAGTTGCTAAAGATAGTGAGCGTCTTCAATTGTTAACACCTTTTGAGCCTATTCAAGATTCTGAAATGCAAGGGATGAAGTTGTTAATTAAGGCATTCGGGAAATGTACTACCGACCATATTTCGATGGCAGGACCGTGGTTACGCTACAGAGGTCACTTAGATAATATTTCAAACAATTGTTTAATTGGTGCTATAAACGCCTATAACAAAAAGACAAACTTTGTTAAAAACCAAATTGATGGTGAGTATGGCGGTGTGCCAGACGTACAACGTGAATACAAAGAAAAAGGGATTAAAACGATTGTAGTGGGTGATCACAATTATGGAGAAGGTTCTTCTCGTGAGCACGCGGCTATGGAGCCACGCTTTTTAGGAGTTGCTGCTGTATTGGTTAAATCGTTTGCACGTATTCATGAAACAAACCTGAAGAAACAAGGTATGTTAGGATTGACGTTTGCCAATGAAGCAGACTATGATCTAATACAAGAGGATGATACGTTTAACTTTGTTGACATTGCAGACTTTGCACCTAATAAACCATTAACTATAGAAATAGTACATACAGACGGAAGCAAAGACACGATAAAAGCAAACCATACCTATAATGATGCCCAAATAAAATGGTATCGTGAAGGTTCTGCTCTTAACTTGATTAAAAAGCAGAATGCATCGTAACCAATAATTTAGTAAATAAGAAAACTCCTTTTGTTCAATTACAAAAGGAGTTTTTTATTGGGAAGCTAACAAAAAATTATCGTATCTGCTTAATAGTGAAATAGCTATCAGATTTTGAACGAAGTAAATTAACACTAAGTAGATTAGTAAAAAGTCGAAACTGTATCGTTTCTCCTTCAGAAAGTTGTACTAAGGTTTGAACACTCCTAATAGGAGGTGTTATATTAATATCTAGAATTAATACAGAAATATTAATATTGGCAAAGTTTTCCTGTGCAATAACTTCGGTTCCTTTAAGAATTTGAATACCATAATTAGTTGAAATTGCTAATCCGCCAGAGGAGTTTATCTGAGCATACACTTCATATATACCATCTTGTTTAGCAGTATACGTATGTGTTGAAGTGTCAAATTCATTATTAGTATCAAAATTTAAATTGTCAAAAGGGAGTATCGCATAATTTGAACCTAGACTTATATTTATATTCGTGCTAGAACCTGAAAAATTTCCCTTTATAGTTGTTTTCAAATTACTTTCAAAGACTTGTTTTGATGATATTTTTTTTATTAATCCGTCAGTAGAAGTTACCAAGATTGAAGTAGCGAAAATAGATTCGTCAATTTCATTATCTACTGTTCTTATAATCATATCACCATTAACGTCTAAAGCTGCATTAGGTGAAGTAGTATTTATACCAACTTGTGCCGAAAGTGGTAAAGTAAGTAGTAAAATTAAAAGATATCTAATGTTCATCTTTAAAATGGTATTAAGTTTGTTATACAATAGTAAATCTAAAGTAACGATTAAGCGCATAAAATATAGACAAAATGCGAATATTAACAAAATTTTAAGATAAATTGAGAAGTTTTTTAAAGAAAAATAAAGGGAATATACTTTTCCTAATCGTACTTGCTTTGTTGATAATACCCCAAACCAGAACGCCTATTCAAGTTTTTGTGCAGCGATTGATTTCGTTTAGTCCTTCGGAAACCGATGCTGACGAAAGGGAACAGCTTAAAGATTATACTTGGAGTCTAAGCTCGTTGGGAAAGGAACGTGTTGATTTTTCTATCTCAGAAGGAAAGGTTGTTTTATTAAATTTTTGGGCCACGTGGTGCCCGCCCTGTATTGCTGAAATGCCATCGCTTCAAAATCTGTATGATGAATATGGGGAGCGGGTTGATTTCTACTTGGTCACTTCAGAAGAGCCAGAAGTTGTACAGCGATTTATGGATAAGAAAGGGTATACATTTCCGGTATATATTCAACAAACAAAAGCTCCCGAAATTTTATTTTCACAAACGCTACCAACGACCTATCTTATCTCAAAAGAAGGAGAAATTGTTATAAAAGAGACTGGCGCGGCCGATTGGGATAGCAAAAAGACCAAGGAAATTATTGATGGATTGCTGGATAATTAATTTTTAATAAACTTTTTTGTCGTTTTTATCAGCCCATTTATCAAACACCTTAACAGCTTCATTCCGAAGCATACAGACGAAGTCTATCTCTCGATTCTCTATTTCCTTATCAATTTCATCATAGATAAATTGGTCGTCAAAATTAATCTCAGCTGCATCCTCTCTATTACAAGCGTAGAACACTTTTTTAGGGCGAGCCCAATAGATTGCACCCAAACACATGGGGCAAGGTTCACATGAGGTATAAAGAATGCAATCTGTTAACTGAAAGCTATCTAATTTTTCACACGCTTTTCTAATGGCCACCACTTCGGCGTGAGCAGTAGGATCGTTTGTAGAAGTAACGTTGTTGTGACCTTCGGCAATAATTTTACCATCTCTTACAACCACAGCGCCAAAAGGTCCGCCTGCGTTTGCATCCATTCCTTTTTCGGCTAAGGCAATGGCGCGTTGCATAAATTTTTTATCATCTTCGGTATAGTTGCTTTTGCTCATAATGTAGGTTGAAAGATATTTTGTAAAGTTATGCTTTGTTGTAATGTTTTTCAAATAATTCAGTACAAACAAAAACAGTCAATAGCATTCCTAAGTTGTAAATAGTATCTTCAATTGGAATGGTTAAGAGGCGAAGTCCCATATTTTCAGCATTATTATACCAAACTACTTGGTCTTCAATCCCGGTACCAGTTAAAATTCCGTTTACTAGAAAAAAAGGAATAAAGATGATAAAATAGGTAGGTAAAAAATCCATCAACCACTTTTTTCGATAATTATAAACCAAACCTAATAAAATGAGGGCGTAGATAAAGTTTATAAGTGTATACCAATGATCATAATAATACCATAATAAAATTATTAAAGTACTAGCTAGTAATACATAAAATATAGAAGTGAATTTTTCAGAAAAAGAAAATTTTGGAAATAATTCCTGCAGCGCATAATGTGTAAATATACAAGCGTAGGGAATACAAATAAAAAACAGCCATTCTTCTATGGGAAGATGAAAAATGCGAGTACCAGTTATGTAGGCGTCGTTAAATCCCCAAAAACCATTGGCAGTAAATATACTATCCCATGGTATAAAAATAACCATCATGATGGCAACAGCTGGGAAAAAGGAACGCCATTTTTTATAAAATTGGAGTCGAGGATGAAAACTAAATAAAAAAGGAATGCTAAAAGAGCCCAAAACGAGCCATAAATAAAGGTTGTTCATGTACTACTTTTTTTTAAAAAAGCGCAAGGGAGGAAAAAGCATACCAAAACATTCTCCATCTTCCTTACCTAAATGTTTATGGTGCATTTTATGTGCTCTACGTATTCCTTTTGCATACCAATTATTGGCATTCCGAAAAAGTTTGAACCGTTGGTGTATAAAAATATCGTGAACCATAAAATAGGCGACACCGTAGGCAAAAATACCTAAACCAATGGGCAATCCGGCCCAAAAACCATAATATTGCCAGCTTATAAAACAGCCAATACTAACGGCAGCGTAAAAGACAAAAAAGAAGTCGTTACGT
>NZ_CAXBCK010000025.1:0-50856 GCF_963974425.1 uncultured Marixanthomonas sp. | reverse complement strand
AACTGGTGGAACAAAAGGAATAGGATACGGAATTGCTGTAAGTTTATTGCAACAAGGAATTAACGTTGCCATTACAGGAAGAAATGGTGATACTGCAAAAGAAGCAGCAGACACATTAAATAAAGCTAAAGACAATAATGGTAAAGCCATTGGTATTGAAGCAGATGTTCGTAGTTATGAAAGTCAGGAAAAAGCTGTAAATCAAGTGATAGAACAGCTTGGAAAGATTGATATTGTAATTGCAAATGCTGGGTTAGGTCATTTTGGCTCAGTAGAAGACTTAACGGTAGAGCAGTGGCAACAAACCATTGACACTAACTTAACCGGTCCTTTTTATACATTGAAAGCGAGTGTAGATTCCCTAAAAAAGGAAAAAGGATACTTTATAACTATTTCTAGTTTAGCGGGAACTAATTTCTTTGCTGGAGGAGCGGCTTATAATGCTAGTAAATTTGGAATTACTGGTTTTACACAAGCTGCAATGTTAGACCTTAGAAAGCATGATGTAAAAGTAAGTACCATTATGCCGGGAAGTGTTTCTACGTATTTTAACGGAAACGAACCTACTGAAGGTGATGAAGCTTGGAAAATTCAAATTGAAGATATAGGTAAGTTGGTGGTAGATCTATTAACAATGCATCCACGTACTTTGCCGAGTAAAATTGAAGTACGGCCAACTGTGCCGCCAAGCGCAAAAAAATAATTGTAAACTTTATTATTAGAATTGAATAAAACAAAAAAGCTGCTATCATAAAATAGCAGCTTTTTTGTTTCTGTAACTAATTATCTAAAAAAGGCTTCCGCCCAATTTTCAGCATCTGTTAACTTTTCAAAAAAAGCGAAACTATTTTCAAAGAGAGATTGTTCATTAATAGCTCTTTCTCTTTCTTCTGGATTTTCCGAAACGATTGCTAATCCTTTTAGATTAGTAATTGAAATACTTTTATTCTTATAAAGGTTCAGGTCTACTTCATGTTTAAAGTTACGATCGGTAATTAATACAAATGGTTCGTTTTTAAAAAACTCTTGAAATTTTTGATGAACTATGGTTGCTTTTTCAATATCGTAAAAAACATTTTCAAAAACCTTTAAAATAGCATACTTAGCAAAGATACTAAGTTCACAAAAGTCAGTATTTATTCTGTGTATCATAACTAATTACTTTCATCTAAGAAGTAAAGTAAATATACAGAATATTATGATTTGTTTAACATTTATTTATAATAATATTAACATTTTTAAATCATTGTATTTCAAATAATTATATGTTTTAAATAAAAAAAGCGGCTTTAAAGCCGCTTTTTATTGTGTCTATTTTTATACTCTTAATTAGAAGAAAGTAATGCTAAGAATTTATCAAGGTTTGGAAGAATCACAATTCGTGTTCTTCTGTTTTTTGAATACGCTTCTTTGGTTTCTTCTTCAGTAAGTGGGTGAAAGCTACTTCTACCAGCTGCGATTAATTTTTCTGGTGCTACACCAAAGTCGTTTTGTAATTTTCTAATAACGGCTGTAGAACGTTTAACGCTTAACTCCCAGTTATCTTTAACATACGATCCTGGTTTTACAGTTTGAGAATCTGTGTGACCTTCAATCATTACTTCCATAGCAGGTTCACTGTTAATAACGCCAGCTAATCTTTCTAAAAGATTATCAGCTTTTGGGTTAACACGAGCACTACCAGAATTAAATAATAATTTATCTGAAACGGTAATCATTACAACAGTTTCGTCAATATCAATCTGAATATCATCTTCTTCCCCTTCACCAATTAAAGAGCTATCAAGATTTTTCTTTAAGTTATATGAAACGATTAGATTCATACTATCCTTTAAAGTTTTAGCTTGAGCTAATTCTTCTTGATCTACATTAGCCAATGCAGCTCTCATTTTTTCTTTATCCTTATTTGAAACTACAATATTATCTTCTAATTGTAAGCGGCTGTCGTTAGTATCTTTTAAAGATTGTATTTTGGAATTGTAATCTGCAACTCTGTCTTCAATTTTAGCATATTTAGCTTCAATTTCTTCTTTTTCAACTTGTGTTTTAGCTAGCTCTGAACGAGTTTCATTATAATCGTTCTGTAGTTCGACATACTTCTTTTTCGAAACACATGATGTAAATATGAATGCGCCCGAAAGTAAGGTTAGTGTGATTAACTTTTTCATTGTAATTAGTTTTAGGTTTATTGTTGGGACAAATATACGTGTAAACACGTATAACGATATAGTTAAGGTTTCCTATTGTTTTGTTAAAAAAACTTAAAATCAGAACATTAAAAAAACGGATACTACTGTACCCGTTTTGTTTTTAAGTGTTTAAATAGATATTAGTCTTCCTGTTTAGACGCCATTTGAAGTTTATTTTTTCCAAAATCCAACGTACGTATTGGAAAAGGAATGTTAACACCAGCTTCGTCAAAGTGTTGTTTAATTAGCTTAATAGCCTTATGCTGTGCAGCTAATTTTGGTTTTGGTTTTTTACTATCGATCCAAAACCTAGTAACAAAATTAATTGAGCTGTCACCAAATTCGGTAAAGAAAAAGTCTATCGCTTCTCCTTCTTGAGGTTTAAAGTTTTCAGTAATAACTTTTAAAACGATATCCTCTACTTTTTGTAAATCATCTTCATATCCCACACCACAACTAACATCTACTCTAGAACGTTCACTTAGTGAATAGTTAGTGAAAGGATTGTCAACAATTATAGAATTGGGTATGATAACATATTCGTTGTCTGTTTGACGAATGGTAACATTACGAAGACTAATTTCGGTAACATACCCTTTATGGTCTCCAGCCTCTACAAAGTCTCCAATTCTTATTTTTGGTAAAAAGGAAAGTAATAATCCAGAAAAGGTATTGCTTAGTGTTCCTTGTAGTGCTAAACCAATGGCTAAACCTACAACACCGGCACCAGCTAACACAGACGTCAACACTTTATTGAGGTCCATAACACCCAAAGCAATAAAGAAACCAATAATTACAATAACAGCAAAAACAATCTTACTGAGCATTTGTCTTATTGATTCTTCATTGATTTTTTTCAATAGAACCTTTTTAAATACTTTAGTAAGAATTTTTGCTAAAAAGTAAAAAACAACCATAACCAAAATGGCTACAGCAAAATTGGGTAACTTTAAAATGATGGCATCTAACCAGCCTCCTAATTTATCCCATAAGCCTGTAATTGCGTCGTTAACTGAAAATGTTTTCTCATCCATAGTCTATTGTAATTTTTTATTATTGAATTAAAGTAGCGAGGAAAGCATAAAGGTACCCAAAATCCAAAGGACTAAGGATAAAATGCCCCCTATGATTAAAAAATGCCTAAACTTATAAAACCCCATACCGTATATTAAAGTATTAGTTTGATACCCCATTGGGGTAAAAAAGCTAAAATTAGCTCCAAATAATACCGCTAATATAAAAGGCTTAAAAGGTAACTCCAAGCCGACAGCTACCGATATAGCAATAGGCGTCATAATAATAGCTGTAGCATTGTTGCTAATAACCCCACTCATTATCATTGTTATTAAGAAAATAAGCCCAATTATTATAATATTCGATTTCCCGCTTAAAACCATTAATAATTGATCTGATATCCATTGATCTGCACCGGTGTTATGTATCGCCACTCCTAATGGTATCATGCCTGCCAAAAGGAAAACAACTTGCCAATTAACACGATGATATACATCAGTTAGTTTAATGCAATTGGAGAGTAATAGTAATGCAACCCCCAATAATGAACTAATTAAAATAGTCAATAGTCCACTTGCAGCTAAACCTATTATTAATAACAATATACCAAAAGCTATGCTTTTTTTAAAATTATTCTTTTCCGTAGGAATTTCATGTTCTTGTAAAATAGCGACGTTTTCTAGTAATTCTAACCGAGGAATGTCCTGCTTGGGTATTTCCACTAATAATCTGTCTCCTGGTTTAAGCGCTATCTGTTTAATATCTTTTCTTATAAGTCTTTCTCTAGTATTTCTAATATTTTTTCTTTTTCTAATTGCTATGGGTGTAGCATTTTGAATGGATTGTCTTCTTATTTCCTTAAGTGACTTTCCAATTAATACAGAACCAGGAAGTATTAATAATTCGGCAAATCCCAAATTCTCTGGATTGTCTTTCTCTTCTTCTTCAACATCTTCAAGTTTATAAACTGTTTCACTTACATTTAAGCGTTCATGGATATCTAATCCTTTAAATTCGTTAAGACGCATTAGATTATCAAGGTTGCAGAGTAGTAGTAGTTTATCCCCTTTTTTAAGTGTCATATAACGCCCCGGAGCATTATTGGTTTGATTGTTTCTTGAAATTTTTAAAAGGGAAATATCTTCATTATTAAACAAGAAGGTATCTTCTATTTTCTTTCCGATAAGAGAAGAATTTTCAGTAACTACAACCGAAGTTACATAATTTTCAATTTTATATTCATCTTCAATCGTCTCTTTCTTTTCACCAGGTAACCATTTTGAAGCAATAGTTATTATTACGATTGAAACCGCTAAGAAAACAATACCGTAGAGGGAAAATTCAAAGAAAGAAAAGCGTTCGGCACCTAGATTCAAGGCTACGGAATTCACAATTAAGTTAGTAGAAGTTCCCATTAAAGTACAGCTCCCGCCTAATATTCCTGCAAATGATATAGGAAGTAGGAGTTTAGATTCAGGTAATTTGAATCGTTTAGATATTTCAGAAATTATCTTGATAAAAACAATCACTACAGCTGTAGTACTTATAAAAGCTGAAATCCCTGCCGTTATAAACATAAAAACAGGCAGCAGTATAATAAAAGGAAGAATATGAAGCTTTTTTAAAAAACGCGCGAGCGTAGATATCACCCCCGTATCTTCCATGCCGATGGCGACAATCATTAATGCGAGTACAGTAATAGTTGCTGTATTTGAAAAACCTGAAATTGCTTCTTCAGGGTTTACCAAACCACATATAGCTAAAGATACAATAATGAAGAGTGCAATTTTATCAACGGGAAAAACCTCGAAGGCAAAAAGCACGATGGTAATAAGCAAAATAGAAAAAACGAGTATAATTTCTATTGTCATATATCTTTAGTTGATTTACATAAAGATACATTTAGAAATTATACTCGCTTCTAAAATATTCTTAAAATATTATCCTAAATACTTTTTCAAGATATGACTCTTAGATTGTTGACGCAATCTACGAATCGCTTTTTCACGAATTTGACGAACACGCTCTCTACTTAAATCAAACGTATCACCAATTTCTTGTAAAGTCATTACTGGTTGTCCGCCTAGGCCAAAATTAAGTCTTACAACATCTGCCTCTCTTGGAGAAAGAGTATCTAAAGCACGATCAATCTCAATTCTAAGTGATTCGTGTATAAGTGACTTATCTGGGTTTGGGCTTTCACCAGAGCTAATAACATCATATAAGTTATTATCGTTTTCACCCTCTTGAAAAGGAGCATCCATCGATAAACTTTTATTAGAGTTTTTTAAAGAACTCTTTACTTTACGTACTGAAATATCTAACTCCTTTGCAATTTCTTCTGCGGTGGGTTTACGTTGGTGTACTTGCTCTAAGTGAATAGCAGCCTTATTTATTTTACTGATATCACCAATCTTGTTAAGTGGTAAACGAACTACACGAGCTTGTTCTGCAATTGCTTGTAGGATAGATTGTCTAATCCACCATACAGCGTATGAAATAAACTTGAAACCACGAGTTTCATCAAAACGTTTTGCAGCTTTAACCAAGCCAACATTTCCTTCATTTATAAGGTCTGAAAGACTTAACCCTTGATTTTGGTACTGTTTTGCTACCGAAATCACGAAACGAAGGTTAGAACGCGTTAGCTTTTCAAGGGCCGCTTGATCACCTTCTCGAATACGTTGTGCCAATTCTACCTCTTCTTCAGCGGTAATCATGTCTATTTTACTTACATCTTGTAAATAACTGTTTAAAGACTTTGTTTCCCTATTGGTAACCTGCTTCGTAATCTTTAGTTGTCTCATATATATAGCCTATGTTTAATTTTAATAACAGGGCATGATAAGGCTTAGAATCCATAAATCCAAATTCTTAACACCTTTTGTTAAATATTATGCCGAAAAGGACTAAAATAAGTACATTCAAGCTAAAATAAAGTCATGAAAAAATATATTTCAAGCTTATTTGCGGCATTAATGTTCTTCATTTCAAAGGCAGAAGCGCAAATTCCGAAAGAAGTTCCGCATCCGGATAATAATAAACCATTAGATTTATCAAGTCCCGCCGACATTATAATTTATATTGTAATCCCTGTGGTTTTTATAATATTGTTCTTCGTTTGGCGCAGTAGGCGAAAAAAGAAGAACAAATAATTAGTCGAAAGTTAGTCGCAAAAATAACACGTATTTTACAAGTTTAGTATAAAAAATTAATTTTTATGAAAAAAAATGTATTAGGAAATACAATCTTAAAGATTTCACCGATAATTTTTGGAGGAAATGTTTTCGGTTGGACCTTAAACGAAAAAGAATCTTTTGAAATGCTCGATGCCATAACCGAATTGGGCATTAATTGCATAGATACGGCCGATGTTTACTCACGTTGGATTGATGGCAATTCAGGTGGCGAGTCTGAAAAAATCATTGGAAAATGGATGAAAGAACGCGGAAACCGAAAAGATATCATTCTTTGTACCAAAACCGGAATGGATATTGGGCAAGGCGGTATTGATATTTCAGAAAAACATATTAAAAAATCAATTGACAATTCATTAAACCGTCTGCAAACCGACTATGTTAATTTGTACTATGCTCACAAAGATGACGAAACAACACCTCCTGAAGAAACGTTAGGAGCCTTTAAAGACTTAATTGCCGAAAAAAAAGTACAATATATAGGTGCTTCAAATTTTTCGGCAGAACGATTACGTAAATCCTTAGAAGTATCAAGAGTAAATGATTTACCAGCTTACTCTGTTTTTCAACCAGAATATAATCTGTTAGAACGTTCTAAGTTTGAAGGAGGCATAGAAACAATTTGTGAAGAAGTGAATCTTGGTGTCGCAACATATTTTTCTTTAGCAAGTGGATTACTTACAGGTAAATATACTTCTGAAAAAGATATTGAAAACTCCAGCAGAGCAAGTTATGTAAAGAAACACTGGAATGAAAAAACTAAAAAGATAATCCAGACTGTAAATACTATAGCAAAAAATCATAAAGTATCTCCTGCCGCTGTTGCAATATCTTGGGTATTACACAGGCCAGCCGTATCGGCTCCTATTGTAAGTGCAACAAAAAAAGAACATCTTACAGCTTTTAAAGAAGCAGCCATCTTGGAGCTCACTATTACAGAAATAGAAACTTTAAACAATGTGAGTGCTTAATTTCTGTTTTTTTTAAGAAAATGATTTGTACGCTTGTATATCTTTGGCGTGCTTATTGTTTATCTATTTCAAGAAATTTATGGCGACTATGAGATTTATTTTGGTATTTATATGTATTGGTTTCACGACCTTTTATTGCGTGGGACAAATTGACAATCAGAATACAAGTGTACGTTTTGAATCTATTGATAACACTCCAGATGACACTCCAACAGGACTTGAGCTTCCAGATCTCGATACCCCGAGCCTTACCAATCCAAGAAAACCAAATGATGAAAACCCAGGTTTAGGAGAAGAAGACCCTGATATTGACTTTAATACAGATGATGGTTTGTTGGACTATAAAACCGATGAAGCTCCAAAATATTTTAAGAAAAAAGACAAACCCGTTTTGGCTTCTTATTTACAAGACCAAAAATTAGGGGACGTTAAAACCAATGGGGAGTTTGTAAACGTTATGTGTCGCGATCACGAATTTGTTGATGGTGATCGCATTCGAGTATTTGTCAATGATGATGTAGTACGGTCAGATATTTCTTTAACGTCTTCATTTACAACAATAAAGTTACCGTTACAAAAAGGAATTAACACCGTAGTCTTTGAAGCATTAAATCAAGGAACTTCAGGTCCTAACACAGCCGAATTGCACGTTTATGATGACAAGGCTCAATTGATTTCAGCAAAAGAGTGGAATTTAGGCACCGGTTACCAAGCTTCTTTCATAGTTATTAAAGAATAATAATTTTCTGAAGTATCTTTACTTCTGAAAAAAATAAAAAATATGCTTACAGATTTTAAAAACTTACCAGGTGATTCTCGTATCTGGATATATCAAACCAATCGTAAATTTACCGACGAAGAAATAGCTGAAATTGAACCAAAAACAGCTTCATTTTTAAAAGAATGGACCGCTCATGGTTCCGATTTACAAGCTGGTTTTGAAATTAAACATAATCGGTTTATAGTTATAGGTTTAAATCAATCGATAGCTTCGGCATCAGGCTGTAGTATTGATGCTTCTGTTCATTTTATTCAATCCTTGGAAAAAGAATACGATGTCGATTTAATGGATAAAATGAATGTTACTTTTTATTCTGGCGATTATATAGCTCATAAACCGCTTTCCGATTTCAGAAAAATGGCTAAAAGTAAATCAGTTTCTAAAAACACGATTGTCTTTAATAATTTAGTCAATACTAAAGAGGAATATTTGGAGAATTGGGAAGTGCCTGCAAAAGAGTCTTGGCACAATCGTTTTTTATCATAGTTTTAGTACTTTCGGTTTATGAAAAAATTGCTTTTAACCTCACTGCTTACATTACTTTTTACATCCGCTTATAGCCAGCAAATCAATCCATTGATTATAAAAGAAGACTTTGAGAATCAAAAGAAATGGGTGGATAGTATTTATGGTAATATGTCGTTACAAGAAAAAATTGGTCAATTATTTATGGTCGATGTTTTTTCGAGTGCACCAAAAGCTAAAATTGATAAAGTAAAAAGCCTAATAAACAACCAATATATTGGTGGTGTTATATTTTCAAAAGGAGGTCCTAAAAGGCAAGCAAAATTAAATAACGAGTTTCAAGAACTTTCAAAAACACCTTTACTTATTGGTATGGACGCCGAATGGGGACTCGCTATGCGACTTGACACAACGTTCGCATACCCTTGGAACATGACTTTGGGAGCTATTGAAGATAACGATATTGTTCGCCAAGTTGGAAAACGAATAGGAGAGCAAAGTAAACGATTAGGAGTACATATAAACTTTGCGCCCGTGGTAGATATTAATACCAATCCTAACAATCCTATTATCGGTAACCGCTCGTTTGGAGAAGACAAGGGGAATGTAACTGAAAAAGCTTTAGCTTTTATGAAAGGTTTTCATCAAGCAGGTATTTTGGGTAGTGCGAAACATTTTCCCGGCCATGGTGATACCGAAGACGATTCGCACAAAGTATTACCTACTATAGACCATACTCGTGAGCGAATTGACAGTATTGAATTATATCCATACAGAGAGTTAATTAAAGAAGGGTTGAACAGTGTGATGGTAGCCCATTTAAATGTTCCAGCGCTAGAGGATAAATTGAATTTTCCGTCGTCACTATCAAAAACAGTTGTAACCGATATATTAAAAGGAGAACTCGGCTTTAATGGTTTAATATTTACCGATGCTTTAAATATGCGAGGTGTTGCCAATTTTGATAAACCTGGAGAGATAGACCTTGCAGCTTTTTTGGCAGGAAATGATGTGTTGCTTATTTCTGAAGACATTCCGAAAGCTCACGCCTTATTGGTTAACGCATATAGAGAAGGGGCTATTACTGAAGAGCGCTTAGCACATTCCGTTAAAAAAATTATGTACGCCAAATACAAGGTAGGCTTAAACGATTACCAACCTGTTGACACTACTTATTTGGTTGAAGAGTTAAACACTGTAAATGACGATGCTTTATACGAAAAAGCGATGGAAAATGCTTTAACCGTGCTTAAAAATGACAAAGCAACGTTACCTATTAAAGACCTACAGAAAAAGAAAATCGCATATGTAAATTTTGGTGATGAATCAGGAAAACCTTTCTTAGAAGAACTTCGGAAATATGCCAAAATAGATTGGGTAAAAGCGAATAACTTAGATGGCTATGTGCAAAAGCTGAAAGATTATAATTATGTAGTTATTGGTTTCCATAAAAGCAATGAAAACCCTTGGAAGGGTTACAAGTTTACTGAAAAAGAATTAGTGTGGATATACGAAATTGCTCGAACTAACACGGTTATTTTAGATGTATTTGCGAGACCTTATGCACTTTCAGATCTTAAAACAGCTGCTAATTTTGAAGGAGTAATTTTATCATATCAAAATAGTGAGGTTTCGCAGCAACTTTCTGCACAATTAATATTTGGAGCCAGAGAGGCAAATGGAAAGTTACCGGTAACATTAGGAGAATCATTTCCGCTTAATACACATTTTAAAACAAAATCCTTAAAACGCCTACAATACGGAACACCTGAAAGTGTAGGGGTAAACAGTTATAAGCTTAAAAAAATAGATTCTTTAGCACAAGTTGGGTTGTGGAGCAATATGATGCCTGGAGCCCAAATATTAGTAGCTAGAAAAGGAAAGGTAATCTATAATAAGACGTTTGGGCATCAAACCCAGCAAAAGAAGAGCGCTATTAAAGATAGTAATATGTACGACGTGGCGTCACTTACAAAGATTTTAGCCACGTTGCCTATGGTAATGAATTTATTTGATCAAGGTGTGCTTACTATGGATACTACCTTGGGCGAAATGCTTCCGGAGTATAAAAATTCAAACAAAGCTAATGTCACACTCAAAGAAATGCTGTCACATTATGCCCGCCTTAAAGCGTGGATTCCGTTTTATACCCATACATTAGATACCATTACTAATAAGCCGGCTGCTAAATATTATAGTACGACAGCAACTGAAAAGTTTAATGTGGAGGTCGCCGAGGATCTTTACATGCGCCGTGATTACCAAGACAGTATTTTTAAAATAATTAAGGATAGTGAGTTAAGACCGGTCAAAGGCTATAAGTACAGCGATTTACCTTATTATATTTTGAAAAAATATTTAGAAGAATTTTATGGTGCTCCTCTAGAAAGGCTCGTGCAACGTAACTACTATGAATCATTAGGAGCGAATCATACTACATATTTGCCATTAAATAAATTTCCAAAAAGCAACATTGTTCCTACGGAAGAAGATAACACATTCCGTATGCAAAAAGTACAAGGTTACGTTCATGACCAAGGAGCTGCAATGTTAGGTGGCGTAAGTGGTCATGCTGGTTTATTCAGTACCTCTAACGATATTGCCAAAATCATGCAAATGTACCTATGGAAAGGATTTTACGGCGGAACCCGTTATTTTAAGCCTGAAACTTTAGATGCTTTTAATACCTGCTATTATTGTGAGGACGATGTAAGGCGAGGAGTAGGTTTCGATAAACCCCAATTGGGCGATGTTGGACCAACTTGTGGGTGTGTTTCCATGACAAGTTTTGGACATAGCGGATTTACAGGAACGTTTGCTTGGGCAGATCCCGACTTGGAAATAGTTTATATATTTTTATCTAACAGAACGTACCCTGATTCCCGAAATAGAAAGTTGATAAGTAGTAATTTGCGTACCAAAATACAGCAAGCTATTTATGATGCCATTGATTATTAAATAAGAAAAGTAAATTATGAAAATAGCCATTGTATGTTACCCAACTTTTGGCGGTAGTGGTGTTGTTGCTACCGAATTGGGCATTGCCTTATCCGAAAGAGGTCATGAAGTTCACTTTGTAACTTATAAACAACCAGTTCGATTAGAGCTACTTTCAAAAAAAATATTCTTTCACGAAGTGTCAGTACCAGACTATCCCTTGTTTCATTATCAACCTTACGAATTGGCACTTTCTAGTAAATTGGTCGATACGGTTAAGCTGCATAACATAGACTTATTACACGTACATTATGCTATTCCGCATGCTTATGCAGGATATATGGCTAAAAAAATGCTAGAAGAAGAAGGGATTTTCTTGCCTATGGTTACTACCTTACATGGTACAGATATAACCTTAGTAGGAAATCACGAGTTTTATAAACCTGCCGTTACATTCAGTATCAATAAAAGTGATGTGGTTACATCGGTTTCACAAAGCTTAAAAGACGATACTAACCGTCTTTTTACTGTTGAAGATGATATTAAGGTAGTTCCTAACTTTATAGATATAGCAAAGCATAACCCTTCATTTACCGATTGCCAACGAGAATTAATGGCAGAACCAGAAGAACGTATTATAACACACGTTAGTAACTTACGAACGGTAAAAAGAGTAGCCGATGTTATTGAGGTGTTTGACCGTATTCAGAAAGAAATTCCTGCGAAATTATTAATGGTTGGGGAAGGTCCCGAAAAAGAAGCTTGTGAAGAACTTTGTATTGAAAAAGGAATAAAAAATCAGGTCGTTTTCTTAGGTAATAGTAGTGAAGTAGGTAAAATTTTGTGTTTTAGCGACTTGTTTTTATTGCCTTCGGAAAAAGAAAGCTTTGGTCTGGCAGCTTTAGAAGCAATGGCCAGTGGTGTTCCTGTTATTTCAAGTAATGCCGGCGGACTTCCAGAGGTTAATAAAAATGGAGTGAGTGGTTATTTAAGTGACGTTGGTAACGTAGATGAAATGGCTAAAAATGCCGTCTCAATACTTTCTTCTGAAGAAACTCTTGCAAAATTTAAAAAACAGGCTCGAGAAACTGCCAAAACCTTCGATACTAAAAATATTGTACCTTTATACGAAGCAGTTTATGAGCAAGCTGTAAAAATGATCGTGTAAAGCACCCGCAGTCAATTGATTCATAAAAATCTATAGAGATGAAAATACTCTTACTATCTATTGTAATATTATTCTCTGCCTGTAAAGGTGGTCAATCACCTCAGGATGAAACATCTAATAATGTTCCTTTTCAAGTGTTGGTTTCGTCATCACAAAGTAACATTGAAGAACCACAGCGTAAAATCATTAAAGACCAAGAAGAGCTACAAACTCTTTTTGCTGAAATTAATAAAACTAGAAAACCAGGAATCCCCATACCTGAAGTTGATTTTAATAAAGAAATTTTAGCTTTTGTGAATCTTGGACAAACCTCTACAGGAGGTTTTACTGTTGCTGTAAAAAACATTGAAAAAACAGAAGATGAAGTGATTATTCATATTGGTGGCACTTCCCCTAAACCTAAAGATAATGTTACTATGGCGCTCACAACTCCTTTTACACTTGTGAAGCTCAACAAACAGAACTTACCAATAGTTTTTGACAAATAGTCATTTCGACTGGAAGAAAGCACGTCCTACTTAACACATTCTGTTAGTCGCAAATTGTTTGGTGTATTATGTTTTTTTATTTTGCTTTTAGCTTTCCTCTCAAGTGTAATTTTTCGTTGTACCTGTATCGGAATGACAAATTCACTAATAATAACGTTCAATAAATTCCATGGCATTACCGTGAAGCACACGTTCTACAATTGCTTCGCCGGTAATTCTATTAAAGTCCTTTAAATTGTTTCGATTTTTGGACATATATGTGTCGGCATGTTTAACTAGCTCATCAGCCAGGTCGCGAATGTTTTCAGCGGTCCAAATACCTTTTAAAGGGTTGATAATTCCATCAAAATCGCTACCAATACATTGTATGCCCCAACAGAACAAACCTTCTTTGTCCAAAACTTCAGCCACATGTTCCACTTGTCGCCAAACCAATAACGATTTTTTTTGAAGCTGTTTCCGTTTATTCGGTAAGTATATTTTAGATTCTTTAATCGCTTTGGGGCTTCCTATACGTCTTTCGTCTAACTGTATGCCAAAAATTCCATTGCTCCTTGCTATTCGTATAAATTCAGTATCAAAAAAATTAATATCTATTTGGTTGAAATATTCAGCTCGTTCCGGATAATCTGTTTTGTTTTTCTCTACTAAAGAGCGATATCCATTGGCTGCTCCGTGGCTAGCGATTACAGGTATATTTTCAGTGTTAAAAGTAGTGTCTAGCAAACCATAATATGTTTTCCGGGAATCCTCGCTCATATGTTTTACATCAATTGGAATACGCTTGCCATTGGTGTTGTCTAATAATAGCTCAATTACTTCAAAACCCAAAGGAGTAATACCTGTGTTGAGGCCTCGTTTTTGGTTATCCTCTAACGCCCCGATGCTAATACTTTTTGCATGTCCACACAATTCGTTATAAAAATGATGTGCCAAGGTAAGAAACAAAGGTCGATGTTCCCATTGCTTTACTTTTTTTACGTTTTCTTTTACTTCAGTAGGGTTTGCGGTATTTACATCCATCTTTAAACCTGTATTGAATGCATGCCCGCCTTCAATACTGATTATTATATTGATAATTTTTTTAGTATCGGTTTCTAGTTGCTTATTGGCTTCAATTTCTGTATAACTGTTCACAATTCGATAGGTATAGAAAATGCCATCAATTTTTTCAACTTGATTGTCCAATTGTAGGAGAAAGTTATATTCTGAAAGCAAATCTTCAAAATAATTGTTTTGGCTTAAAACATAATCAATCCGGCTTTGGCTAATACTGGCTGCGAGGTTTACCAAAACATCGGTCAAGCCTTTCCATCCCCATATTCTTCGGCTTAAAAAGTGTTTTTCAAAAGGGTAGAGGCTTACGATGACTGTTTTAGTCCGCGCTTTTGCCAAGGCAGTCATATCGGTTTGTGTAAACTTTGTAAGAGTGACAATACGGTTTATAAGCTTTTCAAAAAAGTTTGGCGGACTGTAATGCCAAATAGAGTTTTTCCGCCCAGAATTGAGTGGATTTTGCTTTTGCGGATTGTATTTAAAGCTTTTACTATAGGGTTTTAAGGAAGGATGGCAATGGATGTCTGTATAGTGAGTTTCCATGATTGGTTTGTATCGTGTTGTATTCCATAAAGTTACTTAACATATTCTAAAACAGAAAGGGGTTTTATCCTGAAATTTGACATAAAAAAACCCTCGCTACTAACAAGGGTTAAATTTTCTATGTTTTATGCTGTCTAGAATTGGTAGCGAACGCCCAAAGCAATGTCAAAATCTACATCGTCGTTGTAATCGCCAAAACCGAATTCTGGTCTAAAGTCTAAAGACAATAATAATGGAATATCAAAATTATACTCTATACCAATATCCCCTGCTATGAATAAGTAGGTTTCAGAATCATCAAATCTATCATCATTATCAAAAAAATCATCGTCATAATCTACACTAGCAATACCTGCACCAGGACCTGCATACCAGTTAAAACCACCGTCAATGTTCCATACCCATTGGTACAAACCAGTTAGTTTAAAGGCATCAAAATCATTATTGCTTCTCCAGCCTAAACCTAACTCCAAACGGTTGTTGTCGCTAAGCGCACGCTGGTAGTTAACTTCGGGTCCGAAACCATCACTACCACCAAGACGTAGACCAATTGCATTGTCGGCTATTTCTTGTGCATTAGCAGAAAAAGAAAAGGCTCCAATAGCTATTAAAATCAATACAAGTTTCTTCATAATTGTTGTTTTATAATGTTAATTAAACAAATGTAGGTTGATTAAGTGCACGTATGTGTTAACGCGTTCCTAACTTTAAAACCGTATTTTAGAAAGTTTTGTTAAAGAAGAAGAGGTTGTTTTTTTACATTTACAGAAACCTATGAAAAAAAAGCTTTCCCTTTTTAAAGATACTTTTGAAGGTGATTTCCATTTTGATAACCTTCATAAATTAATCTATGCCACCGATGCTTCGGTATATCGTAAGATTCCGCTAGCAGTAGCTTTTCCGAAGACGGAGCATGCCATTAAACAGTTAATTGAGTTTGCTCAAGAAAACAATACTTCGCTTATTCCACGAACAGCGGGAACTTCTTTGGCAGGGCAATGTGTGGGTGATGGAATTGTGGTAGATGTTTCTAAATATTTTACTAATATACTTTCAGTAGATACTCAAAATAAGACGGTAACCGTCCAGCCAGGCATTATTCGGGATGAATTGAACACTTATTTAAAACAATACGGTCTTTTTTTTGGTCCCAATACATCAACATCCAATCGATGCATGATCGGTGGAATGGTAGGTAATAATAGTAGCGGAACAACATCTATTCAATACGGGGTTACGCGTGATAAAGTGTTGCAGTTAAAAACAATTTTGGCAAATGGTGAAACGTCAGTTTTTAATTCAATATCTAAAGAGAGATTTCTTCAGAAAATAAAAGAAGATAGCTTTGAAGGAACTATTTATAAAACCCTTTATTCTGAATTAGCTTCGGAAGCAACTCGTGCGGAAATTAAACGACAATTCCCAAAGCCCGAAATACACCGTAGAAACACAGGCTATGCTGTTGATGGATTAATAGATACTGAAATATTTGATGAAACTTCTTCGGAAGAAATAAATCTCTGTAAAATACTCTGCGGAAGTGAAGGAACCCTCGCTTTTACGACTGAAATCACGCTTCAATTAGACGATTTGCCGCCCCAATATACTGCAATGGTGGTGTCGCAATACAACAGCCTTGAGAATTGCCTAAATGATGTTTCAGTGGCTATGCAGCACAACCTGCATACGTGCGAAATGATGGACGATGTTATTTTAAACTGTACCAAACACAGTAAAAAGTATGAACCCTATCGTTTTTTTGTAGAAGGAGAGCCTAAAGCCCTTTTGATGCTTGAGTTAAAAGCTGATACGGTTGAAGATCTTGAGCGGCAAACGAAAGCTTTGTTAAAATCTCTTTCAGGTTCAGGTTTAGGTTATACAATGCCTGTTTTAGAAGGGAAAGAAATAGGCATGGCGCTAGAACTCCGAAAAGCCGGACTTGGCTTGCTAGGGAATATGGTAGGCGATAAAAAAGCCGTGGCGTGTATTGAGGATACCGCAGTAGCGTTAGAGAATTTGCCCAATTATATAGCCGATTTTACAGCATTAATGCAGCAATATGACCAAAAAGCAGTGTATTATGCCCATGCTGGGGCGGGAGAGTTGCATTTACGGCCTATTTTAAATTTGAAGGATGGGGAAGGAGTTGCTTATTTTAGAAAGATTACGACCGATGTTGCTAAGTTGACCAAAAAGTACAAAGGCTCTTTTTCAGGCGAACATGGCGACGGAATTGTACGAGCCGAGTTTTTAGAAATGCTCATTGGTGAGCAAAATTTTTCTCTTCTGAAAAATATAAAAAACGCCTTCGATCCAAATAATATTTTCAATCCAGGGAAAATAACCGATGCCTGGAATATGGACGAATCACTTCGATATGAAATAGATAGAGAAGAACCAGAAATTGAAACGATTTTAGATTTTTCAGATAGTGAAGGTATTCTTCGTTTAGCTGAAAAGTGCAACGGGAGTGGTGATTGCCGTAAAACAGCCGAAACTGCTGGAGCGATGTGTCCCAGTTATCACGCGACTAAAAATGAAAAAGAAACCACAAGAGCCCGAGCTAATATGTTGCGCGAGGTCTTAACTAATAATACTTCTGCAAATAAATTTAACAGCGAGGAACTAAAAGAGGTTCTTGATCTTTGTATTAGTTGCAAAGCCTGCGGAAATGAATGCCCCAGTAATGTGGATATGGCCACAGCAAAAGCAGAGTTTTTATATCAATATAATAAAGCGAACGGTGTTTCACTATCCAATAAATTGTTTGCAAAAAGTAGCCGATTGAACAAAATGGGAGCACGGTTTCCGAAGCTAACAAATGCGGTTTATAAAAATGAATTTACTTCAAAAATAATAAAAAAAGTAAGTGGTGTGGCTTCGGAAAGAAGCTTACCCCTTGTTTCAAGTAAAAGTTTTAGTAAAATATTTCAATCAATAGAAAATCAATTAAATATAGATAATAAAGAAGTTATCTTGTTTGTGGATGAATTTAGTAATTACCTAGATGCTGAGATTGCTGAAGATGCGTATGATTTACTAACTGGATTAGGATATAAAGTGGCGGTTATTGATCATTTGGACAGTGCAAGAGCCTTGATAAGCAAAGGTTTTTTAAAAGAGGCAAAAGTTGAAGTGAATAAAAATATTGATTATTTAAAAAATGTTGTTTCAGAAGAAATACCAATGCTCGGTATTGAACCTTCAGCTATCTTAGGTTTTCGGGATGAATATCTTCGTTTGACTGATGATTTGGATTCGGCAAAAGAAATTTCAAAAAACAGCTTTTTAGTGGAAGAATTTCTAACTTCAGAAATTAAACTAGGGAATATAACCGCAGGTCAATTTACTTCCGAAGTCAAGAGTATTAAAATTCATAATCACTGTCATCAAAAGTCACTGAGTAACCAAAAAATCACATTCGATTTACTGAATTTGCCTAAAAACTATAAACCAACAATTATCACGTCGGGTTGTTGCGGCATGGCAGGTAGCTTTGGATATGAAAAAAAACATTACGAAGTAAGTATGCAAATTGGCGAGTTAAAGCTATTTCCTTCAGTTAGGAAAGCTACAAAAGACACCATTATTGCTGCTAATGGCACAAGCTGCAGACATCAAATAAAAGATGGAACAGGCGTGCAAGCCTTACATCCGGTTACTATATTAAAGCAAGCCCTTACTCATGAATAAAAGCTGATAGAAACTCAGGGTAGGCCTCTGTATCATCGTCGGTAATTTCATCTAGAACCGGTTTTAAAAACGGGTTCTTTTCACCGTGCTTGTATAACATCCAACGTTCGTTATTATACTCTAAAGCGGTTAAATTTTCAATCCAATCGCCGCTATTTAGATACGTACAACTCCCTTTACTGTTTGTCACTTTTTTTATGACAGGCTGGTGTATATGGCCACAAGCAACAAAATCGTACCCTTCATCGATGGCAAGATCGGTTGCAGTGGTTTCAAAATCACTTATAAACTTAATGGCACCTTTTACACTGTTTTTTATTTTTTTGGAAAGCGAATATTTGTCTTTACCAAATTTTGCCAAACAGTGATTTACAAAGCGGTTAAATAGGATTAGTAAATCGTATCCCCAACCACCTAATTTAGCAATCCATTTGGTGTGTTGAATAGAAGCATCGAATACATCACCGTGAAAAAACCAAGCCTTTTTTCCGTCGATATTTAAAATAAGCTTATCCAATATTTGAATGTTCCCCATCTTGGTGTCACTGAAGCGTCGTAACTTTTCATCGTGATTCCCTGTTAAATAATACACTTTGGTACCTTTTGTGGCTAAAGCAATTATTTTTTTAATAACCTGTAAATGGGCTTTTGGAAAATAGCGTTTTCTGAATTGCCAAATATCGATAATATCACCATTAAGAATTAATTTCTTAGGCTTTACAGAATTCAAATAGTGTAATACTTCCTTGGCGTGGCAGCCATACGTACCCAAATGAATGTCTGATAATACAACAATTTCTACTTTTCTTTTCAAGAGGTCAATTTGGGATACAAAGATTTTCAAATTTGTCAATATTCTCATTAAGACAAGGTTACCAATAGTTGGTGAAATGGTTATGCATTATAGCTTGTGTTTTTAAATTATTAAGAAGAACGTTTGTTTTTAAGTTTCAGTTGTAAGATTTACATTTGTTAAAAACATTTGAACCCATCCTTATGAAAAGAGTATTTTGCTTGTTATTTTTCAGTATATTGATCTATTCCTGTTCCTCTGATGAGGAAGCAATTAAAGAAGAGAAAGATATATCAAGAAAATTAATCGAAAGTCTTTCTTTTGATAATGAAACAAGTGTTGATAGTCTGTATTATAATGAAAGCAACAAACTAATTTTAAAAGAAGAATATATTGACATAGAACAATTAGACTATGCTACACATTACCAATACGATTCAGATGATAACTTGATAAAAACCTATAGAATTCATTCTACCTCTAATATTCCAATAGTAGAAGTTAATTACACTTATTATTCTAACGGTACTTTAAAATCTAGAAATTATATTGGCTATGATTTAAATTATACGGACCACTTTGAGTATGAATCTAATGTCATTATCCTCAACCGTAATCAAGGTAATGAAATTCGAATTAACCTAGATTCAGATAATAAAATATTGTCCGCTGAAAGAAAAGACATTAATAATGAATTCTATACTTTTAAAGAATATATTTATAAGGGCGAAAATATTACTGAAATTAATATTAATGAAAATTCTCAAAATATATCATATTCTTTTGAATATGATAATAAGAATAATCCATTTGTTGTGTTCGACCATAATTTGCCGAACAATTTGAGTATAAAAAAGATTGAGGCTGTTATTCTCAACTCTAATTACCCCTTTATTACAATTGGCGATGATGATAATTATTTTGGATTTTTAAACAAAAACAATGTTGTTTCTTGCTCGGGAAATAGTTCTAATAACTATAGTTATATTTATGATTCCGATAATTACCCTGAACAAATCAATTATAACTTTTTGTCCAATCCAGACTCTTTGATTATTACATATTATTAAAATAACGCTTGTAAACACCGTATAAAATTAATTGCTACTGCAAGTCTATTTTCAAAAATCTTCAGGGATTTTTTATTCGGTTTGTACTTGCAAAATTAGATGCTTAAAAGACACAATTAAATTTATACAAACACGCTAAAAACAGAATATGGCAGGCAATTCCTTCGGAAACATTTTTAAGCTTACCACTTTTGGCGAATCGCACGGCGAAGCCTTAGGCGGAATTATTGATGGATGCCCAGCAGGGTTATCAATAAATCTAGATGCTATTGAAGCAGAAATGCAACGGCGAAAACCGGGTCAATCTTCTATTGTTACACAACGAAAAGAACCTGATACTGTAAAATTTCTCAGTGGTATTTTTGAAGGAAAAACCACGGGAACACCTATTGGCTTTATTATTGAAAATACCAATCAGAAATCCAAAGACTACTCACATATAAAAGATACCTACCGGCCATCGCATGCAGATTATACCTATGATAAAAAGTATGGCAATCGTGATTATAGAGGAGGAGGACGTTCTTCAGCCAGAGAAACCGCATGTAGAGTGGCTGCTGGAGCAATAGCAAAGCAGCTTTTAAAAGATATTAAAATAACAGCCTATGTATCTGCTGTTGGCGAATTGTCTCTTCAGAAAAAATATTCAGAAGTCAACTTCAACGAAATAGAAAACAATCCTGTTCGCTGTGCAGATGCTGATATGGCTTCAAAAATGGAGACGTATATTAAAGAAATTAGAAAACAAGGCGATACCGTTGGAGGGCAGGTAACGTGTGTCATTGAGAATATTCCTGTTGGTCTAGGCGAGCCTGTTTTTGATAAACTACATGCTCAATTAGGTAAAGCGATGCTTTCCATAAATGCCGTGAAAGGTTTTGAATATGGAAGTGGCTTTGGAGGAACGAAAATGAAAGGAAGTGAACATAATGATTTGTTTAACAAAGACGGAAGCACCAAAACCAATTATAGTGGTGGTGTTCAAGGAGGAATAAGCAATGGCGAACCTATCTATTTCAATGTTGCTTTTAAACCTGTCGCCACAATTATGCAGAAACAGCAAACTATTAATAGTGAAGGAGAGCAGGTTAACATGCAGGGAAAAGGGCGTCACGATCCGTGTGTAGTACCTCGTGCAGTACCTATAGTAGAAGCGATGGCAGCATTAGTATTAGCAGATTTTTGGCTGCTGAACAAAGTCGCCAAACTCTAAAAGATTATCTGTATATTACGAAACATCAAAATAAAAGAACAATAGCATTACATATATGAAGAAACTGGCTTTACACTGGCAAATTTTATTAGGAATGGCGCTTGGGGTAGTTTTTGCCCTTTTATTAACCAATTTTGGCTGGGGACCTGGCTTTATTGAAGATTGGATAAAACCTTTCGGAACCATTTTTATAAATGCTTTAAAGTTAATAGCTGTACCATTAATACTTGCTTCACTAATTAAAGGTGTTTCCGACTTAAAAGATATTTCCAGTCTATCACAAATGGGGTTGCGTACCATTGTAACCTATGTAATTACAACTGTAATTGCCGTATCTATTGGCCTAGGGGTTGTTAATTTGGTAAAACCAGGAAAAACTATAACTGAAGAAACTCGTTCTGAATTAGTAGAAGCTTATGGGGGCGAAGCCGAAATGAAACGTCAAGATGCTCAGCGTCAAAAAGATGCGGGGCCTTTACAAGCTTTGGTAGATTTAGTGCCTGATAATATAATTGGGGCTTCTTCAAGTAACCGAAATATGCTTCAAGTAATCTTTTTTGCTATTTTCTTCGGAATTGGACTGATATTGATTCCCGAAAAAACAGCACAACCCGTAAAAGATTTTTTTGATGGCTTTAATGAAGTCATCCTCAAAATGATAGATCTTATTATGCTTGCCGCACCATATGGCGTATTTGCCTTATTGGCAGCTTTAGTAGTCGAAGCTCCAAGTGCTGACCTATTTGCTGCATTAGGAATGTACGCACTATGTGTAGTAGGAGGACTGGCTTTAATGATTGGTGTTTATATTCTATTAGTATGGATATTTACAAAACATACCCCAAAGAGCTTTCTCAACGGAATTGGCCCTGCTCAATTATTAGCATTTTCTACAAGTTCAAGTGCTGCAACTTTACCGGTTACTATGGAACGGGTAGAAGAGCATTTAGGAGTAAAGCGTGAGGTTACCAGTTTTGTGTTACCAATTGGTGCAACTATCAATATGGACGGAACTAGTTTATATCAAGCTGTGGCAGCAGTGTTTATAGCACAAGCATTTGGTATGGATCTCTCTTTTGGAACTCAGTTAGGGATTATTGCAACAGCCACGTTGGCTTCAATAGGTTCAGCAGCAGTTCCGGGTGCCGGGATGGTAATGTTGGTTATTGTATTGGCCCAAGCGGGCATCCCCGAAGCAGGATTAGCTTTAATCTTTGCCATTGACAGACCATTAGATATGTGCCGTACCACGGTAAATGTAACAGGTGATGCTGCCGTTTCTATGATGGTGGCAAAATCACAAGGAAAACTAGGAAATCCTATTGTAAAAGATTGGGATGATAATTATAAGAAATAGTTAAGAGATATTTTCTAAACATAATATTTAGATAATTTTTAAAAACGGGGATTGCTATACTTTAGCAGTCCCCGTTTTATTATAACAGACTTAACCTAGGCTAGTATTTAAACTAACTAAAGTAAAGTGTAAATGAAAAAATTAATTATTCTAAATGTAGTATTATTAATTGCACTACCAATTTATTCTCAAGTTGGTATTAATACAACTTCACCGAGTACTGCTTCAGTATTAGATGTAGAAAGTTCTAACGATGGAGTCAATTATGGCGGATTTCTTCCTCCTAGAGTAAATGCAGCTGGAAGAGCTGATATTGCTTTAAAGGCTACCGCTACAGATGATGGTTTATTAATTTTTTTTGAAGATACTCGCTGTTTGCAAACCTGGAATGGGGTTGAGAGTACTTGGGAAAACGTCTATTGTATGACGGGTCACTCTTCAGGCCCTATTTTATTAGGTATTCAAGACTTTGAAACAACGCCTGCAAGTCCAGTATTACCAATCTCAATTAATACTGCCGGAAGTTATCAAGCAGGTAATGGAACTAGTCCTAACACTAATACTTACATTGATGGTAGAAGCTATGGCGTTATTAATGGAGATGCAGATATAGATTTTGGTCCAGTAGACGCTTCATCTTATACAACAGCAAGTCTAAAATTTCGACTAGCATCTTTTTCTTTAAACTCCACTAGCAATGGAGCTGATGTTTCAGATTATGTTGATGTTTATATTAGTACAGATGGCGGAACTACTTTTTCTTATGAAATGGAGATAAATGGTAGTAGTAATGCTAAATATGATTTTTCAGCTACAGGGTCTAACTCAATTGCATATGATGGTAATAACTCCGCTATTTCTACAACGACACCTACGGGAAGTTCAGGTATCTCTTATGTAGAAATAACCGGAATACCAAACTCAATGAATTTAGTTGTAGGAATTGTTTTAAGTAATAATCACTCAAATGAATTATGGGTTATAGATAATGTAGAAATTTATGGAAATAATTAAAAAAAGTTTTATATTTGAATACTTCCCAGTAATTATTTATACCCAAAATCTTAAAAATTAGCCTAGTACATGCTATGATTCACTTTGAAAATCATAGTTATGAAAAAGTATTACTTAGTCACCATTTTTAGTTTTTTATTAAGCGTTGTATCCGCCCAAGTGGGTATTGGTACAACAAACCCATCGCCTACATCTATGCTTGAAGTAAGTAGTACCTCAGATGGAGGCACTGTTTATAAAGGTTTTATGCCACCACGGGTACCAAATGATGATGCAAGAGATGCTATAAACCCTGGTTATAGTGATTTTGGTCTTTTGGTTTTTGTTGAACAATCAGGTAGTTTACAAATATGGGATGGGGACTCTTGGGAGAATGTATGGAATGGAACTGTGGCGGCACCTGAAATTTGGATCAATGAAATACATTATGATAATAATGGTACAGATGCTAATGAAGCTATAGAAGTAGCAGGTACTTCAGGTGTTGATTTGTCAGATTATCAAATTGTACTTTATAATGGATCAAATGGAAACACATATGGTTCTAGTATATCACTTAGCGGGGTATTAATGGATCAAGCTAATGGATATGGGTTTCAATCATTTGCTTATAGCGGAATACAAAATGGAAACCCCGATGGAATTGCCTTAGTAAAAATATCTACAGGAAATGTAATTCAATTTTTAAGCTACGGGGGTACATTTACTGCTAATAATGGTCCTGCAGCTGGAAGAGCTTCTGTTGATATTGGTGTTTCTCAATATGGAGGAGCACCAGTTAGAACTTCTTTACAATTAATTGGAATAGGAAATGAATACATTGACTTTACTTGGGGTGAAGATATTAATGAAACTTTTGGGAGTGTTAACAACGGGCAGACTATAGATTAAAACCGTTATTCACTATCCTTTAACCTTTCTTTAAAAAAGCCTTTCAGGTTACTTCATAATTAGTATATTTAAAATACTAATTAAAACTGACCCTCATGAACGTTTGCTTTATCATGTACCCTTGGGATCAAATTGATCCTGAAAACGACTCTACCTTAGCGTTAATAAAAGAATTTGCCAAGCGAGGCCACGGCATAGTAACGACAACACCTGCAAACTTAACTATTAGAGATAGTGTGGCTTTTGCATTCTCGAGATGTTTAAAGCGACAAGAAAAATTGCCAAAAGGATTAAAAGGGTTTCATTCAAAAGCTGAGTTTTATGACGAAATGCTGCCTATGGCAGGTTTTGATGTAATCATCCTTCGTAGCAATCCTCCGCTAGATATGATTATGCTTAACTTTTTAGATTCTGTTAAGGACGATGTTTTTATTATGAACGATCTTGACGGTATCCGCCGTGCGAACAATAAATTGTACACGGCTGTCTTTGAGGATGAAAACAACGAAATGATTCCGCGAACTCATGTTACAAAAAACAAACAGTATTTAAAGAAAATAATTAAAGAAGGTCCCGATCGTATGATTTTAAAGCCTCTAAATGGTTTTGGTGGTTCCGGGGTAATATTAATTGAAAAAAGCGCGATGAAAAGTATCAACTCTTTGCTGGATTTTTATATTGATAATAAAGACGGGACTACAAATTATGTGATTTTACAGGATTATATTGAAGGAGCCGACCAAGGAGATGTTCGTATTTTATTGTTAAACGGCCAACCTATTGGTGCGATGCGTCGCGTACCGGGTGATGAGGACCATAGAAGTAATGTGAGTGCTGGAGGTAGTGTGCAAAAACATACCTTAAGTAAACAAGAAAAAGAGTTGTGCCGTCGTATTGGCCCAAAACTGGTAAAAGACGGACTTTATTTTGTAGGGATTGATGTTATTGGTGGTAAATTGGTAGAGGTAAATGTGATGTCGCCCGGAGGAATCACCTATATGAACAAAGTATACAAAAGCAAGATACAAGAAAAAATTATTGACTTTGTTGAAGATAAAGTAGTAGAACGAGTAAATGCCTTCGAACGTCGCCAAAAATTACGTAAACACGTAAGTGATGCCTAATGGAAAGATTAGCAGTTTCAGAAATTATTAAAAAAATTGAAGCGGAAGAGTCATTTGAAGCCGTGGCAGACAATTATTCTTTCACCTTAAAAATTGACGAATATGTACCCTACTTTTGTGGAGCGGTGCATGATGGACATCAATTTCGGAAAGAATTGTGGGAAAACTGTATTCATACTGAATTTGAACGTTGGTTTGAGGAAGATCCCTGTACTAAGGAGTTTGTAAAAACACATCCTATTGTAATTGCTGGTTGCGATAGTCGGTTTGAATATGACCTGAACCGCGATCCAGACAATGCAATATTCGATTTGGCTTGGGGAAAACAATTGTGGAAAGAACCATTAAGCCCTTCAGAAAAGAAACAAAGCCTTGAAAAGCATACCGCATTTTATTCGGTAGTTCATGCCTTGATTTCAAAACTAGAAGAAAAGTTTGGCTCTATTGTGGTGTATGATATGCACAGCTATAACTGGCGTCGTTGGGATAGGGAAGTGCCGGTAATTAATTTGGGGACTTCAAATATTGATAATGATCGTTTTGGCGAAATGGTGGAAAACTGGCGACAATCCCTATCAGAATTAAAACTTCCGCATGATATTAAAGCTACTTCAAAAATTAACGATACCTTCTTCGGAAATGGTTATTTTTTAAAATTTATCACCCAAAACTTTAAAAATACATTAGTTTTGGCGACTGAATTTAAGAAAATTTATTGTGACGAGCTGCGAGAAGTGATCTATCCTGAAATAGTTTCAGCCATTGAACAGCAACTTCAGCAAAAAGTTAAAGAGCACGCTGCATTGTTTTACAAGACGTTCAACAAATAACATGACACATATACAAGCTAACATAGATACCTATCCTAACTTATTTAGGATTGATTATAATTTGAACAAATTAGTTCAAAAAATTGAGGTGTTAAACTTTGTAAACCCTATAAATATAGAACAAGAAAAGCGCAACTTCTTTGCTTCAAAATACAATGTAAATCCTAACTTTAAGTATCGAAAACTTGATTTTAATGCACATAAGCTGCAACAAGAACTTTTTTCACAAGATATTGATAGTATCAAAGATGAAGAGACTCGTGCTTTTTATAGGGAAGTAATTTATGATTATTCGGGTTTAGTACAATGTGTAGAAACCGTTGGACAAAAGGAGAAATTTTACTTTAATTCATTAAAATCATTTGGGACACCTACAGAAAAAGATGTAGATAATGCACGTTTTATTCTTCATTTTGAAGATGAAGAATACAATCAAGAAATGATTCCTGTTTTTAATGCAAACGAAGCAGCCGATTATTTTGAAACGTTTACCAAACAGTATGATTTTCAATTCAACATTAAACTTTCCAATAAGATTTCAGCCGCTGCTATGGTTTTAAATAACAAGCAGACTTTAGTACTTAAAAAAAATCATCGCTTTAGCACCAACCAACTTAAAGTATTGGCTAATCACGAAATAGGTGTTCATCTAGTTACTACTTTTAATAGTCTAAATCAACCGCTTAAAATTTTCCATAATGGGTTTCCAAAAAATGTGGAAACGCAAGAAGGTTTGGCTGTTTTTAGTGAATATATGAGTGGATGTTTAACCCTATACCGCTTAAAAGAATTAAGCTACCGCGTATTGGCAACCGATAGTTTGCGAAGAGGTTTTAATTTTTGTGATACGTTCGATTTGTTACACAATCAATACAAACTAAATAGGGAAGAGGCCTATAATATAACCCTACGCGCCCATAGAGGTGGCGGTTTTACCAAAGATCATTTATATCTTACGGGTTTAAAGAAAGTGTATAATTTGTATCAAAAAGAAATATCGTTAGACAACCTTTTAGCTGGAAAAGTTACTTTAGAGAATGAATCTATAATTCAAAACTGGAAGCAGCAAGGGTTGGCCGAAAAAAATCGGTATAAAAACTTTGCCTTTGATAGTAACGAAAACACGAATTCCAAGCTTGATTTTATTCTTCAGAATTTGAAATAATACTACTTATAAACTCAATTCAAGTTTATACGTTTATCCTTGGGGTATTTCACGGTGTATGAAAATTCCTTTTCGTCTTTTTTATTGGCGGACAGCGTTAGGTTCCATTTTAAAATGCCTGTTTCTTTGTTGTATTTTGCTGCCCCTATACTAATATCGTCCAATTTAATTTTTTCGTTTTGGGAAATGGGAATACGATCTTCTAAAAGTAGATTTATAGTAGTGTTTTTGTTGTTCTTTATTTCGATTTTAAACCCTTTTTCAATAATGCGGTTACCTCCTAAAAAGGATTTACTTTTATAGTTTTTAAGTTTTTCACGAGTTACTATTACGTTCGGATCTGTCCCCAGTGAAAGATTTAGGCTATCAGTAGCTACTTGTGGGTTTATAATGGATTTTCCAGCATAATTGCCTTCAAAATAAACATTGGCTTCACCTGGTAAAAAATCATACTGTTCATAGTTTTTAATAATGGCCGTTAAAAATACGTTTTCGTTCAACTCTGGGGCAGCGTAGTGTTGATATGTGGCTGGCAGGTCAATGGTTTCAATTTCGATACTAGTCACTTCCGTGCTAGAAGGGATAGAGTAAGATTTTTTGATTTTAAACTGAGTATTGGTAATTCCAGTTTCTTTTGTAAAACTAGGAACAGGCTCTTCCATTGCTTGAACTGCTCTATTGAGATCATTATCGTTCCTTCTTTTTGCACGCCCGCCATATCCCGTAACAACTACTTCCTCAAGTGTTTCACCTTGCGGTAACTGCACATTCATAATACTTGCATATACAGGCAGATTGATAGTTTCAAAACCAACATAACTATAGACTAATTTTTCTCCATCTCTAATTTCTAAAGTATAATTTCCATCAAAATCGGTTTGTGTTCCATGAGAAGTACCTTTTACTATAACGTTTACACCGGGAAGAGGCAATCCTGTATTATCAAGCACCGTTCCACTTACCCGTTTTACTGTCGGATTGTATTTGTGATTGCTTCGGCTAATGGGAGTCTGGCTTCTATATTGTCTATTTACAAAATTCAGGTATTTTGTTGAAAGCTCAGGTTTTAGATTGTTGGTGTTTGGGTCTCCAGTGGACAAAGTAATGGCTACATCTTCCCAGTCTGTACCACTTTGCTGATATACGCTTGCTTTATATGAAATCTCAATTGGTGAGTTGGTATTTTTAGCTTTTATGTCATATACTGGAAACCAGCCTGCGTTATTTATATTGTACTTAATTATTAAAGAAAGATTGGTGGTTTGTTTCGCGTCAAGCTTAACAGTTATTTTGCCACGTCTTTTCTTTCTGTCATCTTCTAGTTTATAAAGCTCATTGGAATAATCTTGTATATCTTTGTTTACCTCAGAAAGAGTCAAATTTTGATTATAAATCGTATTTTTTATTTCAGTTACTCTGGTTCTGTAATAAGTTGACATTTCTTTGACTTTAACCAATGAGAGGTCGGTGGCATCACTATTTATACGCTGGTTCTTTTCCAATAACTCCAATTCCTTTTGATAGCCAGAAATACTATTTTGTATTTCATTTTTATGTTTTTTTAGGTTATCTAGCTTGGTTTCCAAAAGTTTAAAGTCTTCTGAAAGCTTTCCTTTTTCAAGATAATCAATTGCATAGCCCAAGGATAAAACCGTCGCGTTCTTTAATCCTGAAATCTGTATGCTATTTTCGTTTATATCGGGCGATAAATCATTGAATACAACCGTGTTTTCCCCTGAAAGGAGATTTATAGATGCAGCTCTTTCAATCGAGGCCCCATTAAGGTAGACAGTCACTTTTTTTATTGTTGAAGGTTTTGAGTCGCTATCTGATGCAAAAATTAATAACGGGAATAAAAAAAACAGGAAGAAAATATTTTTCATGAAGTATGATTTATACTCACAAATCTACTATAAAATTTTAAATGAAACATTGAATAAAAAAGCGGACAGTTTCTTGTTAGTTCAGTAGTTGTTGTAACATTTAAGTTTATAACATCTGTTATTGTGTTAGGGGAGTAGATAAGTGTATTTAACGTATTTTCGTTTGTATCTGAAATAAACCGATTATTACAAAAACTTAGCTTGCAATGCAGGGGTAGGGATCATACAACTTTCCTTTTTACCATACCATCTGTAGCGGTTTTTTGCAATAAAGTTGTAAACCAAATCTCTTATAGATTTTGGAACAATGATAAAGGCGTAGAGAAGTGGCCAACCACCGGAAAGATGTTTAGCTATGTGAAGTGCCGCCGAAGATTTTTCGTACTGTTTTTCGCCATCAATTAAAATAATGGAATCGGTTTTTGAAGTATCTATATTAAATTTTGAAATAAGCTGCTCCCCAATTTCACTTTGTAACGCAGCAAACCGAAACACGTCGTTTTTATCTCGTTTTATAGCAAATACAACCGAGCTGTTGCAGAGATTGCAAACCCCGTCAAAAAGGATTATTTTATGGTTATAATTACTTCTCATTTAAATACATATTTCTCGGTGTCTTCGATACATTTTACGCTAAATCAAAACAGTTCTATTTAATGCCCTATTTAAAAAGCATAAAACACTCAGACACCTGCTTCATTTTATTCTTCTCGATGCCTGAGTGCCCCACGATAGGAGGGGTGTATCGAAGGCATAGCATCTACCATTAAACCTTCTCCAACTCATCCAAGCTTACATCTGCAGTGAACATACCGTAATTAACAATTGCTTTTTTCTTTTCAATCTTGTCAATGGTTCCAATGGCTCTTCCATCAACCATCCGAACGCGATCACCTAGTTTTAAAGTCACTTTTGGTTTTGGGGGTGGTGCTTTTTTGGCTTCGGCCTTTTCTTTCTTTTTACGTTTGCGTATAACCGCCACTTTTTGCTCCAGTTCTTGCTTTACTTCGTGTTTTTTAGCTTTTTCTTCTTTCTCAGCTTCCTTTTTTGCCTTACTAACTTTCTGCTTCTTAGGTTTTGGTTTTTTACGTTTGCTATTTTCTTTTAAAACCATTTTAAAAAGCTCATCGAGCAGTGGTTTTTTCTTCTTATTATTGAAGAATTTCTCGGCTAAAGAATCTACCTTTTTACCAATAGAAATCATTTTCTGGTTGCTATCATACAATTCTTGGTAGCTTTCCAGTTTTTCTTGCACTTTACTATTTATTTCTTCTAACTGTTTACTTTCTTCTCGTGCTTTCTGTTCTTCAGTTTTTAAGTTAGCTGAAGTTTCCCGAAGCTTGGAGCGCTCTTGTTGTAATTTGGCAATGGTTTTATCAAATCGAACTTTTCCGCGTTCAATTTTCTTTTTCGATTTATTGATCAAGCTATATGGAATGCCATTTTTCTGTGCTACTTCGAATGTAAAAGAGCTTCCGGCTTCTCCCAAATGCAATTGGTATAAGGGCTCTAAGCTTCGATTGTCAAACTGCATATTGGCATTTATGGCATGCGGTAATTCACTCGCTAATACTTTTAAATTGGCATAGTGTGTTGTAATAATCCCGAAGGCTTCACGTTCGTAAAATACTTCTAAAAAAGTTTCAGCCAAGGCTCCACCTAATTCCGGATCACTTCCGGTACCAAATTCATCTATTAAAAAGAGGGTGTTATTGTTACATTTCCGAAGAAATTGATTCATTTTTTTTAATCGGTAACTATACGTACTCAAATGGTTTTCAATAGATTGATTGTCGCCAATATCGGTTAAAATTCTATCGAAAAAACTAAATTCACTCAACGAATCTACTGGGACCAACAATCCACTTTGCAGCATAACCTGCAATAAACCAACGGTCTTAAGAGTAATACTCTTTCCACCGGCATTGGGTCCACTAATTACGATAATTCGTTTTTCAGGTTCCAAAGAAATGGTCTGCGGAAAGGTTTTTTCGTTCCGTTTTTTATTGGCAACCCATAATAATGGGTGGTATGCATCTTTTAATAATAGAAATTTATTTTCGGTCAAAACCGGTAAAACACCATTGATAGTGCGGGCATATTTTGCTTTTGCATACAAAACATCAATCTTGGATAGGTAGTTTTGATATTGCTTCAACAGTTTTTTATAGGGACGTACAAACTCGGTAAGCTGTTTTAAAATTCGTTTAATTTCTTCCTGCTCCTCGTAAATTAAATTACTTAACTCATTAGCGTACTCAAGGGTTTCTTGAGGTTCCATATAAACAATACTTCCAGTTCTAGAGTTTCCTAAAACAGCACCTCGAACCTTTTTTCTATACATTGCTTTTACCGCTAATACCCGACGGTTGTCAACAACGGTTTCTTTAATTTCATCAAGATAATCAGCTTGTGAGTAATTATTAAGTGCTTTTGTAAATGAAGAGTTTATTTGTCCTTTTACTTGATTTAATCGTCTGCGGATAGCAGCTAATTCTTCCGAAGCTTCGTTTTTTACATCACCAAAACGGTCTATTTTCTGTTGTATTTCTTCAGAAATGATTGAGGTGTAACTTACTGTTGAAGAAAAACGATTCAAATAGATATAAAACTCTTCAAATTTTCTAAAGAATTTCAGCAAATCGATTGTCGTGTCAGTAACGGAACGAATTCTTCTGAAACTCGAAATCTCCAAAACACTGTTTTCAATACCCAGTAGTTGAAGTGCTTTGTCAATAGGTTCAAAATCGTGATTGGGAATGGGGCTGTCACTCTCGAATGAAGCGGTGAATTCTTTTACCCGATGCAACTCTGGAGTGATTTTATCGGTGCTTTTAAACGGTTTTATTTTTAAAACTTGCTCTGTACCAGGTTCGGTAATGCAATTATTGGCTATTTGCTGCAAAACAGAGGGGAACTCTAAATCTTGCAATGTTTTTAAATCAATACGGACCATTCGCCTTTAATACTGTAATTTTACGTTTTACTGATTACAAAAATACATATAATGCAGGTAACAATTGAAGAAAGTTGGAAGCAGCAATTAGCAGATGAATTTGAAAAACCATATTTTAAAAAGCTAATCAATTTTGTTAAAGAAGAGTATGATAACAACACCTGCTTTCCTCCCGGACAACAAATATTTTCTGCTTTTGATCACACACCATTTAATGAGGTTAAAGTAGTTATTTTAGGGCAAGATCCGTATCACGGAGTGGGACAAGCTAACGGTTTATGTTTTTCAGTGGCCGATGGTATTGCAAAACCTCCTTCGCTTGTTAATATTTTTAGAGAAATTGAGACTGATATCGGTATTTCTATGCCTACAAACGGAAACCTTGAACGGTGGGCAGAACAAGGCGTGTTGCTTTTAAATGCAACTTTGACAGTTAGAGCACATGAAGCTGGAAGTCATCAAAAAAAGGGATGGGAGCAATTTACTGATGCCGTTATTTCAAAACTCTCTGAAAATAGGAAAGGACTCGTTTTTTTATTATGGGGTGGTTATGCCAAGAAGAAAGGCGCTAAAATAAATACAGATAAACATGTAGTTTTAACAAGCGGACATCCATCACCATTGAGCGCGAACAGAGGGTATTGGTTTGGTAATAAGCATTTTAGTAAGACAAATTTGTGTTTAGAAAAAGCTGGAAAAGAAAAAATTGAGTGGTAATCTATTTATTGAATAGACTATCCTCAATTTTGAGATTTACTTTAAACTTAAGTTTTTAGACCGAGTTATTTTACTCGTCTTTCGGTGTTTCGGGCTCAGCAACATCATTGCAACTAAATTGTAGTAACAAGAAGTTTGTTACTAATAACGCCCCTAAAATTATTAAAAATGTGGTCATAGTGTTCTTACTTTACAATAGTAAGATGAACTATGTTTAAAAAGGTTGCGTAAAAAATTATTATTTTTTTAAGAAGGCTTCCAAAGGATCTCTTTTGAAGGGATTTTTTTGTCAATTAAATTTAATTCAACCAATTTTTCTTGAACACTTTTAAGCTCTTCTTCAGTAAGGTTTTCTTGGCTCCATTCGGTTAATGATAGCCATTGCTGAACATCCTCTAATTTTTGATCATACCTATTAGATATCATTTTATCAATTGACGGTATTTCTTTAAATTCATATGTTGTTTGGTTAATCGTTTCTAGTATAGAAGAGATTAGCTCCCCATCTTTTTCTAAAACTTCATTACGCACAGCAATTACAAAGCAAGGCCAAGGTGTTGGACATTCTCCCACCAAGCGAAAAGGGCCATTATCTACGTAGGGTTTTGTAGTAAATTTTTCCCACATAAAATAGTCGCCATTTCCTTCAGGAAGGTTTTTTAAAGCTCCATCTAAGTCCTGAATGACCTTAAACTCTAAATCATCTTCGTAATCCCAGCCTTGATTTTCTGCATTTACATACGCCATTAAATGTGATCCAGATCCATAACGACTTATAGCTGCTTCGGTTCCTTTTAACTCTGAAACCTTTTCGTAATCTGAATTTTCAGCAACATGAATTCCCCATAATAATGGCGATTTCACAAAAACCTGAACAATTTTTGAATCGTTTCCGTTTATAATATCACGAACAATTCCTTCGGTTAAGATTACAGCCATATCAATGGTGCCGTCACGAAGCGCTTTGCACATTTCCCCGGTACCGCCGTAATAATCTTTCCAACGAAGATTAATATTTTCATCGTGATACTTTTTGTCGCGAAGTGTTAAGTACCAAGGTAAATTAAAGTGTTCAGGTACACCACCTATGAGCAGTTTTTTCATCCCGTAATTGTTTCTAATGTCTTTAAAATAAGGTTTTCCACAGTTTGCTGTGGTGTTTGGCTAAATTCACCATTTGCTCTATTGGCCAAAATGGCGTTTAATGATATGGCTTTATGATTCAATAAATGTGCCATTCCATAGATTCCAGAAGTTTCCATTTCTAGATTGGTAACTTTTTTATTATTAAATGAAAATGAAGCAATTTTGTCGTTTAAACCAGCATCTTGTAATGAAAGACGCAAAACTCTTCCTTGTGGGCCGTAAAAACCTACGTTGGTTGCTGTTACACCTTTTATAAATTTTTCTTCGGAAAAAAGCTTTAAAAGTGATGAATCTGCATTTACTACATACGGTGCTGATTTTTTGGCAGACCAATCAGTGTGTTGCATAAATGCTTCGGAAAAAGATTCATCTAAAAACGAAGTATTTCCATAAAAGTGAAGCAAATTGTCTAGTCCTATAGCTGTTTCAGAAATCAAAAAACTATCCATAGGAATATCTGTCTGAATAGCTCCAGAGGTTCCCACCCTAATAATAGTGAGCTGTGTATGGGTTTTTTTTACACTTCTTGTTTCAAAATCAATATTGACTAAGGCATCTAATTCGTTGAACACAATATCGATATTATCGGTTCCTATTCCAGTAGAAATTACTGAAATTCGCTTGCCTTTATAGGTGCCGGTATGTGTTTTAAACTCTCTTTTATGAACTTTAACCTCTATGGCATCGAAATGCTTGGAAATACTCTCTACGCGATCGGGATCACCAACTGTAATGACAGTTTGCGCAAGGTCTTCAGGTTTTAAATTAAGGTGATAAATGCTACCATCAGGGTTTAAAATCAATTCAGATTCAGCTATTTTCATCCACCAACACGTTTTACGTTGAAGCCTTTATCTTGTAAAAACTCCATAATTTCTTTTCGGTAATCACCTTGGATGATAATCTGTTCGTTTTTGAAACTGCCACCAACACCTAACAGCTTTTTAAGTTCTTTCGCTAGTTGCTTAAAATCACTTTGTGCTCCATTATAATTATCAATAATGGTAATAGGTTTGCCACGGCGTTTTTCGTACTTACAATGTAACGGATCGTCTTGAAGCCAAACATTCGATTTTTCTTCTTTGGGTTCTTCAGGCCCTTCGTGATCGGGAAATAGGTCTTTTAATTGATCTTTTAAATCCATAAGTTACTCTTTAATCAATCCAATTTCAACTAGACGTTGGTGTAAAAAGTCGCCCGCGGTAATATCTGGAAATGCTTTTGGGTGCTCTTCATCGACACATTCTTCTAAGCAGTTTAATTTCATATCGCTACGCGGGTGCATAAAAAATGGAATGCTGTATCGTGGGTTGTCCCAATCTTCCTTTGGAGGGTTTACAACTCTATGAATAGTAGAGCGTAATTTATTATTAGTGTGGCGTTCTAGCATATCGCCAACATTAATTACCAACTCGTCTTCTTGCGGAATAGCATCAATCCATTCCCCGTCTTTTCTTAATACTTGCAGTCCTCCGGCCGAAGCACCCATTAATAAGGTTATTAGGTTAATATCCCCGTGAGCTCCAGCTCGAACAGCACCTTTAGGTTCTTCGGTAATTGGTGGATAGTGTATAGGGCGTAAAATACTATTTCCGTTGGTGGCCCATTTATCAAAATAGGTTTCTTCAATACCTATATAAAGCGCTAAAGCACGAAGTACATAGATTCCTGTTTTTTCAAGCATTCTATAGGCTTCCATTCCAGTAGGGTTAAAATCTGGAAGCTCTTTTACTTCAACATTCTCAGGATATTCCTCTGGTAAATTAGCTTCTGCATCAGGTTTTTGTCCAAAATGCCAAAACTCTTTAAGATCACCTTCTTTTTTACCTTTTGCATGTTCTTTTCCGAAAGAAACATAACCGCGCTGCCCGCCTAAACCTTCAATTTCATATTTTTCTTTGTCTTCAACTGGTAATGCGAAGAAAGCCTTAATTTCTTTATATAGGTTTTCTACCAAATCGTCACTTAGAAAGTGATTTTTTAAAGATACAAAGCCTATCTCTTCATAAGCGGTACCAATTTCATCTACAAACTTTTGTTTTCTTTTTGGGTCATCAGACAAGAAGTCTGCAAGATCCACGCTAGGTATATTATTCATAAGTTTTTATTTTCAAAATACAAATATACCAAATATAGCGCTCATTTCCGAAGTTAAAAAAGTGAATTAAACGCTTTACTACACAGCAAATTTTTCTACATTTGAAAGTACTAAAAACAAACTATGAGTTCCGAAACTGCACCTACTATTCAATTTGATTACGATCGTAGCACTATTGATGACGATACCTTAATTTCATTATATAAAAGAATGTTGAAACCTCGATTAATAGAGGAAAAGATGCTTATTTTATTACGACAAGGTAAAATATCCAAATGGTTTAGCGGGATTGGGCAGGAAGCTATTTCAGTAGGGGTTACTTCAGTTTTAGATAAAGAAGAATATATACTCCCTATGCACCGAAATTTGGGGGTTTTTACTACCCGTGATATTCCTTTGTATCGATTATTTTCACAGTGGCAGGGCAAGGCCAACGGTTTTACTAAAGGCCGCGACCGTAGTTTTCACTTCGGAACCCAAGAGTTTAAAATAGTTGGGATGATTTCGCATTTAGGACCCCAATTTGGCGTAGCGGACGGAATTGCTCTAGCGAACAAATTAAAAAACAACAAACAGGTTTGCGCTGTATTTACAGGTGAAGGAGGAACCAGCGAAGGTGATATACACGAAGCGTTGAATGTAGCTTCTGTTTGGCAGTTGCCTGTTTTGTTTTGCATTGAAAATAATGGCTACGGACTTTCTACACCAACTAATGAACAGTACAATTGTGAAAATCTAGCAGATCGCGGCAAAGGTTACGGAATGGAAGCGCATATTATTGAGGGTAATAATATTCTGGAGGTGTATACCAAAGTGAAAGAGCTTGCTGAAGATATACGAGAAAATCCACGTCCTGTTTTGTTAGAGTTTAAAACTTTTAGAATGCGAGGCCATGAAGAGGCTAGTGGTACTAAATATGTTCCACAGGAGCTGATGGATGAATGGGCAGCTAAAGATCCTTTAGAAAATTTTGCTGAATTTCTTCGGAATGAAAACATACTTACTGAAAAAGAAAATATTGAGTTTAAAGAAGACATAATCGCTGAAATAAATGAAAATCTTGATTTAGCTTTTTCTGAAGAAATTATAACTTCAACTAAAACTAATGAATTACATGATTTGTTTGAAAACTTTGATTATAAAGAAGTTAAAAAAAATTCAAATAAAGAAGAAATACGTCTAGTTGATGCTATTTCCCAAGGTTTAAAACAATCTATGCAACGGCATGATAACTTGGTGATAATGGGACAGGACATTGCCGAATACGGCGGCGTTTTTAAAATTACCGATGGCTTTGTAGAAGAATTTGGTAAAGACCGTGTACGAAATACACCTATCTGTGAGTCGGCAATAATTTCTGCAAGTATGGGCCTTTCTATTAATGGTTTTAAATCAGTAATGGAAATGCAATTTGGTGATTTTGCCACTTCTGGTTTTAATCCTATCGTTAATTATTTAGCAAAAAGTCATTATCGCTGGAACCAAAAGGCAGATGTAGTTATCCGTATGCCTTGTGGAGCAGGAGTGGGGGCAGGACCATTTCACAGTCAGACAAACGAAGCTTGGTTTACACATACGCCTGGACTGAAGGTAGTGTATCCAGCTTTTCCATATGATGCAAAAGGATTATTGGCCACAGCAATTGAAGATCCAAACCCGATATTATTTTTCGAACACAAAGCGTTATATAGAAGTATTCGCCAAGAGGTGCCAACAGATTATTACACCCTACCGCTAGGAAAAGCTTCCTTACTAAAAGAGGGAGCCGATATTACTATCGTAACATATGGCGCAGGTGTGCATTGGGCTTTGGAAACTTTAGATGAGATGCCTAAAGTTTCAGCAGATTTAATTGATTTACGTACGCTTTCACCGTTAGATACTGAAACTATTTTTGCTTCCGTAAAGAAAACAAATAAGGTTATTATTCTTCAAGAAGATTCCATGTTTGGGGGATTAGCTTCAGATATTTCAGCGTTAATTTCTGAAAACTGTTTTGAACATTTAGATGCTCCAATTAAACGAGTAGCAAGTATGGAAACACCTGTGCCATTTGCTGCAAACCTTGAAAAGCAGTACCTTCCTAAGGAACGCTTTAAGGAAGAATTGGGTTCATTAGTGGCTTATTAAAATGTTAACATTTGCTGTTAAACTTATTGTAAACATTCCATTTCAAGAATGATTGTTACGTACCTTAGTGATATACTAATCATTAAAACTTATAAATTATGGTACGTTGGATCGTTATTTTTTTAGTAATCGCATTAATTGCGGCAGTATTTGGATTTGGAGGCATTGCAGAAGGTGCAACCGATATCGCAATGATTATTTTTTGGATATTTTTAGTACTTCTTGTACTATCCTTATTATCTAGACTTTTTAGAAGATAAAATTATTTTAAAATTACTAACCTTTAAAATTTAAAAATTACCAAGTATGAAAAAACTAATTGTATTAGCCGTAGTGGCTATGACCGCTTTGTCTTGCGGTACCCCCAAGACAGTTACAGAATCTCGAAAAATAATAAAAGGATATTGGGCTTTAGATAACATCTCTTATAGTGAATCTGGAGAGTTTAATGTTTCTTTATTAGGAGACACTTCAAAAGAATGTTTTGAAGGTAGCACGTGGAGATTCATTCCTAATAACAATACAGGGGTTTATACTATAAACAATTCTGATTGCCCTACTGGAGATAGAAATTTCATCTTTACAATACAAGAAATAGATCCTACTACAGGGTTATATGATTTCTTATTAAAACCCACCAATGCAAAAGGAAAATCTGCTGATAATGCCGGTTTCCGCTTACAATTGATACAGTTAAATGAGTCAACAATGCGTTGGGAGCAAACAGTTAACTTAGAAGGATCTCCTTTTACAATAAATATGAACTTTACTAAAATTAATGAATAATGAGACAAACACTTAAACAAATATCAATAATTGGCTTAACTGCTCTTTTTTTAACTGCATTTACTAATTGTGAAGCTGTTAAAAATGCAAATAACAAGCAAAAGGGTGCTGTAATTGGTGCTACTGGAGGAGCTGTATTAGGAGCCATTTTAGGTAACAATATTGGTAAAGGTGGTAATGGAGAACTTGGAGCCGTAATTGGCGGTGTTGCAGGTGGAGCTGCTGGAGTTATTATTGGTAATAAAATGGATAAACAAGCTCAGCAAATTGAAACTGAAATACCTGGAGCGCAAGTAGAACGTGTTGATGATGGTATTGTAGTAACTTTTGATGAGAATAGTGGTGTTTATTTTGATACTGAAAAATATAATATTAATGCTGCATCACAAGCAACGTTAGATAAATTAGCGAATGTATTACGTGAATACCCAGATACAGATGTATTAGTTGTTGGACATACCGACAGCTCAGGGGCTGAAGCGTATAACATGACACTTTCAAAACAACGTGCACAATCTGTAACCAATTACTTTACCCAAACTAAAGGGTTAAGTAGTGGTAGATTTACTACTAATTGGTTTGGAGAACAAACTCCAGTTGCAGACAATAGTACTGAAGCTGGTCGTGCTCAAAACCGTCGTGTAAATGTTGCAATCGTTCCTAATGAAAAAATGGTTGACGAAGCCGAACAGGAAGCGCAAGGAGGAAATTAATAGTCCCCAACACTGATACACAACTAATCCTGCTTTTATATAAAAGCAGGATTTTTTTATGTGAAAAATTCACGGTTTCTTTACCTAGTGATGAAAAATAAAATTTATGATGTTATAGTAGTAGGAGGTGGTTTGGCTGGGCTAACTTGTGCATTGCATCTTTCAAAACAAGGTATTGATGTTCTTTTAATAGAGAAAGACACTTTTCCACATCACAAAGTATGTGGCGAATATGTTTCAAATGAAGTGTTGCCTTATTTGAATTCACTTGGCATTGATCCCTTAGCTGAAGGTGCTGTACCCATCTCAAAACTTAAAATTTCAAATTATAATCATAAAGAAATTGAATCTACCTTACCTTTAGGAGGTTTCGGGATGAGCCGTTATTATTTCGACAACTTGTTGTTTAAAAAAGTAAATGAAACGTGTGATGTTGTTTTCAAAACAGTGGAAGCAATTGAGTTTATTTCTGAAAAATTCACGGTTACAGCACAAGATAAAACAGAGTATAAAACAAAGTATGTAGTAAGTGCTCACGGGAAACGATCAAATATCGATAAAAAATTGAATAGAGATTTTATTGAAAAGAAATCTACTTGGCTGGCTGTCAAAAAACATTATAACTACGATTTTCCAGCAAATACAGTTGCTTTGCACACCTTTAAAGGCGGCTATTGTGGACTTTCAAAAACTGAAACAGGGGCAGTTAACGCTTGCTACCTAACAACCTATTCTGCTTTCAAGAAATATAATCATATAGAGGATTTTCAAAAGAACAATATGAGTGAAAACCCTTTTTTGAATAAATTCTTTTCTGAAGCCGCTCCGCTGTTTGATTCGCCGTTAACGATTGGACAGATTTCATTTCAACCCAAAAAACCAGTAGAACACCATATTTTTATGATTGGGGATAGCGCCGGTTTAATTCATCCTTTGTGTGGCAATGGAATGGCTATGGCTATCCATAGTGCAAAGTTGTTTTCTGAATTATTTCTGAAACAATACGAAACTAAAAATATAAATAGAACTATCTTGGAGAAAGAATATGAAAAACAGTGGAATAACAAGTTTTCAAAACGTATAAAAACAGGGAGATATATTCAGAGACTGCTTATGAATGAAACTACTGCCAGTGTTGGTTTTTCATTATTAAACAAATTTCCAAGTATGCTGAATTTAATTATTAAAAAAACACACGGAAACCCGATATAAAATGCCTAAATACTCATCAAAACATCGCTCAACCGAAGTTGAAATTATGGATGATTTCAACTTGCAAGGCAAAGAAATGCAAGCGGTGTTAACCGATTTAAAAACCGTTAGTAGTTTATTGGGGGGAGCAAGTATAACATTAAAAGGAATTAAAAAACTGTTAGCTAAATGTCCTAAAAACAAACCAATTACCATTATTGATGTAGGATGTGGAGACGGCGAAATGCTCCGAAAATGTGCTCGCTTCGGAAAAAAAAATGGCTATACTTTTAATTTAGTTGGCGTAGACGCCAACGCAAATATTATTTCTGAAGCTAGAGTTCGTTCCAAGAATTTTGAAAACGTTACCTTTAAGACTGTTGATATTTCCTCGAAAGAACAAATTCCAAAAGCAGATATTGCCGTATGTAATTTGTTTTTACATCACTTTAAAAATGATGATATTGTAAACATACTTCAAAACTTAATACAAAATTCGAAATTAGGTGTGGTGGTAAACGACCTTCATAGGAGCAAAGTGGCTTTTACCTTATTTAGAGGGTTTAGTAGTGTGTTTTTGAAAACCAAAATTGCTCGTCACGATGGATTGGTGTCGGTAGCAAGAGGATTTAAAAAAGAAGAATTGGAAAACCTATCAAAAAACATCGACAATCAACAATCTCTAATTCGTTGGAAATGGGCGTTTCGCTATCAATGGATTTTAAAAAATAATGTATGAGCGTAAAAATTAAATCGGTAGCTACGCAACTTCCCCCTTTCTCACAAACTACACAAGAAACCTTGCCACTTGTTAAATTGTGGTTAGAAGGTCAGGAGTCTCGCTTCCAACGAAAGGTGATAAAAATTTTTGAAGGAGCAGGTGTAGATCGGCGTTATTCTATAATGGATCCAGAAGAGGTTTTTACACATTCCGATTTTGAATCTCGAAACGAAATTTACGTAAGAGAAGTAAAAAAATTAGGAAAGCAATCCTTAGAAAAAGCGCTTAATAAAGCTAATTGGAAAGCAACAGATATTGATTACATTATCACTGTAAGTTGTACTGGTTTTATGATTCCCTCTGTTGATGCATATTTAATCAACGAATTGCAACTTCGGCAAGATGTAGTACGTTTACCAGTTACTGAAATGGGATGCGCAGCAGGTGTTTCAGGAATGATTTATGCTAAAAATTTTCTAAAAGCCAATCCTGGAAAACGTGCAGCCGTTATTGCGATAGAAGCACCCACGGCAACATTTCAGCTGGATGATTATTCGATGGCTAATATTGTGAGTGCCGCTATCTTTGGAGATGGAGCGGCCTGTGTATTACTATCCTCTAACAAAGAAGACTCTGGACCTACTTTGCTAGATGAAGCCATGTATCATTTTTACGATGCAACTAATTTAATGGGATTTAAGCTGGTAAATACTGGTTTGCAAATGATTTTAGATAAAGAGGTGCCACAAACTATAGCTAACCATTTTCCTGATATTGTACATCCATTTTTGAAACAAAATGATAAAACAATTGAAGATGTAGAGCATTTAATTTTCCACCCTGGCGGAAAGAAAATAGTACAAACCGTAGAGGAACTCTTCGGAAGTTTAGGAAAAAACATAGATGATACCAAAGAAGTTCTTAAATTGTATGGTAACATGAGTAGTGTAACTGTGCTTTTTGTGCTAGAACGGTTTTTGAATAATAAGACAAATTCAGGTGATTTAGGACTCATGTTAAGTTTTGGACCTGGCTTTTCAGCGCAACGAATCCTTTTAGAATTTTAATATGAAAAAAGAATTTAACAATCAATGGGCATTAATTTTAGGCGGCAGTAGCGGCTTAGGTCTTGCGACCGCTCAAAAGCTCGCTATGTACGGTATGAATATTTGTGTCGTGCATCGTACTCGGAAAAGCAATATGGCAGAATTGAATCAAGAGTTGCAAAAAATGAAGGATTGTGGGGTCGAAGTGATTGATTTTAATAAAGATGCCTTAAAAGAAGCTACTATCAAATCTGTACTTGCGTCTATACCTAAAAATCAATGTAAATTATTGCTGCATAGTATCGCCAAAGGGAGTTTAAAAACAATGCAAGCCGCACAACTAAATATGCTTTCTATCACAGACCTTGATATTACGCTACACGGAATGGCCACTAGTTGGTACGAATGGACGCAAGCATTAATTACCAAAAATATTTTTAGTGAAAACGCAAGAAATATTGCTTTTACTAGTGAAGGGAATACAAGAGTTTGGCCAGGATATGGAGCAGTTTCAGCTGCTAAAGCTACGTTGGAAGCCTTAATGCGACAAATGGCTGTAGAGTTGGCGCCACTAAAAATTACAACTAATTGCATACAAGCTGGAACTACGTTAACACCTTCTTTTAAATTGATTCCAGGAAGTGAAATTCTAACTGAAAAAGCAGTAAAAAGGAGTCCGTTTAATAGGTTGACAGTACCTGAAGATATTGCAAATGCTGTCTATTTGTTGTGTAAAGACGAAGCAAATTGGATTAACGGCACTGTTTTAACAGTTGACGGAGGAGAAAGTTTACAGTAATGAAAAAAGAAACCGAAGTAATATTAAATGCACTACCATATCAAACACCTTTTCTTTTTGTGGAGAAACTCAATTTTATTTCTGAAGAAAAAGTAGAAGGAACTTATACGTTTAGCCCAGAAGAATATTTTTATAAAGGACATTTTAAAGAAATGGCTGTAACACCCGGTGTTATCCTTACTGAATGCATGGCGCAAATTGGTTTGGTATGCCTCGGTATTTATTTACTTTCAAAAACAACTTCTGAAAAACACATAGAAAACTTACAAGTAGCGTTAAGCAATACGGATATCGATTTTCTAAAGCCAGTTTATCCCGGAGAAACGGTTACTGTAGTTTCTAAAAAAGAATATTTTCGGTTTAATAAGCTGAAATGTGCTGTAAAAATGCTGAATAGTAAAGATGAAGTTATTTGTAAAGGAACCATTAGTGGAATGATTAAAGTTTCAGAAGATGAAGAATAGGGTAGTCGTTACTGGGCTTGGCGTAGTGGCTCCCAATGGAGTGGGATTGCAAGACTTTACAAATTCAATTAAAAATGGAAAATCGGGGATTTCATTTCATCCAAAATTAAAAGAATTAAAATTTTCTTGCCAAATTGGTGGTGTTCCGAACATTTCAGAAGAAAAAATAAAGGAATACTTTTCGGATCTTCAACTTAAAAATTTCAATAGCGACAATATTTTATATGGCGTTATTGCTGGAATGGATGCGTTAAAAGATGCTGGAATACAACCAGCAGCTAAAGACAATGAACCACTATGGAATTTCGGCGTTATTTTTGGCTCAGGAAATAGTTCCGTAGAAAAATTTAGGGAATCCTTTTACAAAATTGACGATGGCAGCGTTCGCCGATTGGGAAGTACGAGTGTTGCTCAGACTATGGCGAGTAGCGTGGCGGCATATCTAGGAGGAATGATTGGTGCTGGAAACCGTGTTACGGGTAATGCTTCGGCCTGTGCCACCGGAACTGAAGCGATTGTAATGGGGTATGATCATATTGCTTCGGGAAAAGCAACTCAAATGCTTTGCGGAAGTAGTAACGATGGCGGACCCTACGTTTGGGGTGGTTTTGATGCCATGCGAATACTACCGCATCGATACAATGAAAACCCTACGGCTGCTTCTAAACCTATGAGTGAAGATGCCAGCGGATTTGTCCCAGGCTGTGGTGCTGGAGCTTTGGTTTTAGAATCACTAGAAAGCGCTCACCAAAGAGGTGCGACTATTTATGCAGAAATTTTAGGCGGAAATGTAAATAGCGGCGGACAAAGGGGAGAAGGTAGCATGACTGCCCCAAATAGCATTGCGGTACAACGATGTATTACCGAGAGTTTAAATCAGGCGGGAATTGAAGCTTCAGAAATCGATTATATAAATGGCCATCTTACCGCAACTACAAAAGATGCTTTGGAAATACAAAATTGGAGTGAAGCCTTGGGAAGAAAAGGAACTGATTTTCCATATATAAATTCTTTGAAAGGAATGACGGGGCATTGTTTGGCTGCGAGTGGCAGTATTGAAGCAGTTTCAACTATACTTCAGCTTAAAGAAGGCTTTGTGTTTCCGAATATTAACTGTGAGACGGTACATCCAGAAATTGAAAAATTGGTCGCAGTAGAAAGGATTCCGAAGAAAATAATTAAAACAGATATTCAAACCGCGATAAAAGCAAGTTTCGGTTTTGGTGACGTGAATGCGTGTTTTATCTTTAGAAGAAAAATTAAACTATGACTACTGAACAAATTTATGCAAAATTGCTTCCTATTGTAAAAACGTATTTACCGGAAGATGTTTCAGAAGAAGAAGTAACGCCAGATAAAGATCTTACAGGCGAATTGAATATAAACTCAGCACATTTAGTAGATGTGGTGCTCGATGTAGAAGATGAATTTGATATAGAATTTGCCAATGCCGATATGGAAAACCTACGTACAATTAATGATGCAATTAAAATTATAAAAGAGAAGTTGGAAACAACATCATAAAAAAAAGCTGAAATTACTTTAAATTTCAGCTTTTTACGTTTTAACTAACCGCACTTTAGTACGCGTAACGGTTTGTTTCTTCAAAATAAGGATCTTCATACGTGTGGGTGTTTTCTCTAAAAGGGAAGAAGGAATGCTGTTTTCTAGCAGCACTTATCAGCCTTTTTCTAACGTTTCTTTGAATTTTCATGGTAGTTGATTTTTATTGATTGATGATGACCTCCACTTATCGGTACCTTCTTTTTTGGTTCCAAGCGTAGCTGTTTGAGTTCTGTAATCGTTCTGTGATTTGATTGCTGTCTAATGTTCTCATGATAATTTGTTTTATGTAATTGATAATGAATTTTTAATTTATACTTTTTAATATCTATCGATTGTTATCGATATCTTCTTTTTTGGTTCCAAGCGTAGCTGTTGGAATTTTGTAATCTTTCTGAAATTTGATTGCTGTCTAACGTTCTCATAATAAATAGTTTTTATCGGGTTATATTAAATAGACGACGTACTATTCGTTTTGTTACAGTACTATGTATTGCAAAGTAGTAATTTAACAGATATTTAACAAAATAAAGTTACAACAGGTTCTAATTAATTCATTTTTTAATTTTAAGTGAAATACAATAAAAGTAGGGTAACTTTGAAATAACGCTAAAGTTATATATGGTTTCTATTTTCATAGAAAATTAAAACCATGAAAAAGGTATCATTATTAATAATAGTAGTAGTAGGAGTTATGTCATTTGAGTATGCACCGGTTAAACAACAATTTATTGTTAGTGCTCATCGCGGATATTCAAGTATTGCTCCTGAGAATACATTAAGTGCTTTTAAAAAGGCTATTGATGTGGGAGCTGATTATTTTGAGTGTGACGTTCGTTACACAAAAGATAGAAAAATAGTAACACTGCATGATAGTACGCTTGATAAAACGACTAATGATGTTGGTTTACTCTCTTCAAAAACCTATAATGAAGTTTCAAAAATCGATGCAGGGTATCCTGATAGATTTGGTGATAGGTATAGAAATGAGCATATCCCAACATTAAAAAAAGTTTTAGAATTAGCTAAAGGAAAGATAAAAGTTGAAATTGAGATTAAGGATACGAACATGGCTAAAGATGTTGTAGCTTTAATTAAAAAATTAGATATGGAGCATGAAGTTTTGGTAATAGCGTTTAACTTTAATGAACTTAAGAAGGTAAAAGAATTAGATTCTTCCATTTCGGTTAAATATTTAGTAGGAAGAAATTGGGGAGAGGCTGAGATTGAAAAAATTATAAGTATTGGGGGAGAATATATTGGTCCCTCGGGAGTCCCAACATACGTACAAGTTCAAAAAGCGCATAGTAAGAATATAAAAATAATCTCCTACACTATAAATACCTCCCAAGAAATACAAGCTGCAATTTATAGTGGTATAGATGGTATTGCCACAGATTACCCAAAAAGAAGCATGAAAATACGAGAAGCAAGTACTATTACCAACTAAGTAAAAAAATTATATCAGAATTCTTCCAAAATATTCCTTTAAAACGCTTAAAAGGCCTTATTTTTGCAACCTCATTTTCAGAAAGGAATATAAATTACCATGGCGAGCAACAATACTGTTTTAAAAGAAAAGAAGACTGATAAAGACCTATATAACTACCAAAAAGGAGCTATAAGCAAGATTTTTAAGAGTTTTGAAGAAGCTCCAGAAGATTACCACTTATTGTACCAATTACCAACTGGTGGTGGTAAAACGGTTATTTTTTCTGAAATAGTTAGAGAATACCTTCGTACTCGAAATAAAAAAGTATTGGTATTAACACACCGGATTGAGCTCTGCAAGCAAACATCGAAAATGTTAACCGAATTTGGTGTGGTTAATAAAGTAATAAACAGCACTGCCAATCTTGATGACCAAGATCAATACAGCTGTTTTGTCGCAATGGTGGAGACCCTTAATAACCGCTTGCGTGATAATATGCTAGATATTTCAGATATTGGGTTGGTTATTATTGATGAGGCTCACTACAATTCTTTTACTAAGTTATTTAAATACTTTGAAAAATCATTTTTATTAGGTGTTACCGCAACTCCGTTAAGTTCGAATATTGAGCTTCCTATGAAGGATAATTATGATGAGCTTATTGTGGGAGAAAGTATTCCATCCTTAATTGAAAACGAATTTTTGGCGCGCGCTCTTAACTATTCATATAATGTAGGTTTAACCTCTTTGGTAGTTGGTTCTAATGGTGATTACACCGTACAATCTTCAGACGATCTCTATACAGGAACCGATATGTTAAGTCGTTTGCTTCAAGCGTATGAAGAACGTAGCAAAGGCAAGAAAACATTGATTTTTAACAACGGTATTAATACCTCACTATATGTTTATGATACGTTTAAGCGAGCTGGATATCCTGTTATGCACTTGGATAATACTGCTTCAAAAAAAGAACGTAAAATGATATTAAAATGGTTTCGGGAAACGCCAGATGCTATTTTAACTTCAGTAAGTATATTAACAACAGGTTTTGATGAACCTACGGTAGATACTATTATCTTAAATAGAGCTACAAGATCACTAACCTTATACTATCAAATGATTGGGCGTGGATCGCGAGTTACCAATAATAAATCCACTTTTAATGTAATTGACTTAGGTAATAACTTTTACCGCTTTGGAGCTTGGGGAGAAGACTTAGATTGGCAGCGTATTTTTAAGTCGCCAAAATATTTCTTAGATAACTTAATTGATGACGAAGAGCTTGAAAGTAATTTTAAGTATGAAATGCCTGATGAGTTGCGCGAACAGTTTTCGAATTCTGATGATGTTTACTTCAACGTTAAACGGGCATACATAGAATCAGTTAAAAATGGTGAATCCACCAAAGTTATTTTAGAACGTTCTATTGAGCATCACGCTAAGATATGTATTGAAAACAGTGAGGATGTGTTTGATGCACTAATTCTTGCTAAAGAGTTAGGAGACGACATAGACCATCGTATTGAACGATATACCAAGTGTATTAGTAAAAGTACTCACAACTTTGTAAGCTGGTTAAAAAATGATTACCGATTAAAGTTGCGTTCGTATCTACGAGAGAATTTTGATCAGATTTTTGAAGAAATCCACGGACATCCACCGGAAGAGTAATTTGTTTTTATTTAAATGTCCAAGCTACAATTCTACTTTTTTTATTTCCCTGTGACATATCAATAATTTTGTGAGTAGCATTTGCCTTTTTTAGGTACTTCTCTATTTTAGGTAGATTACTACTTTTTGAAACCAAAGAGGTAAACCATCCTACTTGATTTTTAAAACCCACGCTTTGCTTAATCATCCTTTTTATAAAAAGTTTTTCCCCACCATTACACCATAACTCATTTGCTTGACCACCAAAGTTTGAGGTATTTGTTGTAGAATACTTCAGGTTTTCCATTTTCTCTTTTGCTTTTTTAACCGCTTTTTTTTCTGAACTGTAAAAAGGCGGATTGCACATAGAAAAATGATAATACTCGTCACTTTTTATAATGCCCTCAAAAATAGCGGCATTATTTTTTTGGTGTAGTACTTTAATTTTATGTTTTAGATCCGGTGTAGCTTCAATATTTTGTAATGCCGCTTTAACTGAATTTTCATGTATATCGCAGCCTACCATATTCCAATTGTAAAGGCGTGTTCCTAAAATAGGGTAAATACAGCTAGAGCCTACCCCTACATCCAATCCAATAATAGAGCTTTCGGTACTCTTTTCTGAAATTAAATCGTTTATATGGTGTATGTAATCTGCTCTTCCGGGAATAGGTGGACACAGGTAATCTTTCGGGATATGCCAATCTTGGATATTATAATCTCGTTTTAATATGGCTTTATTTAAATGAAAGACGGCTTCTCTATCGGAAAAATCTATTGTTTTAATACCATATCCATTAATAAAAATATGAGGAAATAATTCAGGATGAGATTCACTTAAAGCTGGAAAATTGTAAGATTTATTATGTTTATTTTTTGGATGCATTTTTTGTTAGTTAGATTTTCTAAAATTAGTGTATGTTATAAAACTATGTAATACGTACAAACACTTACATAATTAGACTGTTATTTATTAACAAAGTTTAACCAATCTAAGAGATATTTATAATTTCAAAAAGCTTTTTTAGCATTATATTTGCAACGTTTAATAATAAAAGTATTTATATTATAAGACAAGGAAGACGACGTATGGAAAAGACAGAGCAGAAAAAAGAAAATGGCTTAAAGCGAATGCACAAATATTACAGCCTCACAGGGTTTTACTCTTTTGTAGGTAAAAGCTTAAAGAAAAGTATTATTCCTATACTTTTATTTGTAGGAGTATTATTTTTAGTGGATTGGCTATTAATTGATTTTAGTGCATTTTTCACACATGTAACTGAAACGTATCCACCGTTAAGTGTTTTGCTAGTCTTTTTTGCTAGTGAAACATTACTAGGGTTAATTCCACCTGAAATTTTCATTGCTTGGTCAAGCAAAATGTCAGACCCTGTTGTTTACTTATCTTTTCTAGCAGGCTTATCATACCTTGGCGGAATCTGTAGCTATTTTATTGGAAAGTGGATTTTACAAATTCCATCCGTATACGATTATGTTGAAGTGCGCATGAAAAAACACCTTAAAAATGTTCGTAAATGGGGAGGTTTTTTAATTATTGTAGGTGCTTTATTACCCATCCCATTTTCAATTACTAGTATGGCG